>NZ_JAJDNA010000001.1 GCF_022340925.1 Thiocapsa sp. | reverse complement strand
TGGAACCACCTGATCCCATCCCGAACTCAGAAGTGAAACGGTGTCTCGCCGATGATAGTGTGGGGCCTCCCCATGCGAACGTAGGTCACCGCCAGGGCCTTAACCACAAACCCCCGCCTCAAACAGCGGGGGTTTTCTTTTTCGACGATTGCTTGCGGGGCGGGCCATCCGCCTGACCATCTGAGATCGCGAGGAGCCACCCCAGACTCGCAAAGCCGGTGATCAGACTGCTTCCACCATGGCTAATGAAAGGCAGCGGGATACCCGTCATCGGGACCAGCTTGGTCACGCCGCCGATGTTGAGAAAGGTCTGTGTAGCGAGGACCGTGATCAGCCCGATGCCGACCAACTGACCGTAGGTGCCGCGTGTTCTTGTGGCGACCGATACCCCCCGACCGAACAGCACGAGAAAGAAAACGATCACGATCGCGCATCCGACGAATCCCAACTCTTCTCCAATCACCGAGTAGATAAAGTCTGATTCTGCGATCGGTGTGTACTCTGGGCTGCCGCGCCCGAATCCGTCGCCCCAGAGTCCGCCAGAGTACATTCCAGACAGCCCTTGCAGAATCTGCCAACTGCTTCCGGTCGGGTCCTGGAAGGGTGACAACCAGGCGTCGACACGGCGCTCGCCGTGGGGTAGCAGCCACATCACGCCGACGGCGAGGATGAGCGCGGTGATCGTGGCATAGATGAGGTAGCCGATGTGTCCTGTTCCGGCCAAGAGCATCATCAGCAAGGCGACGCTGAGGACGATGAACAATCCGAGATCGCGCTGAACCATCAAAAGAGCTGCGAGGACCAGCCAAAATCCCACGAGAGGGAGCAGTGTCCGCAACGGGGGGAACGGCAGCCCCTTACCCCAGTCGCCCAGTGCCTTCGCATGGTGGGTGATGAAGGCTGCGAGGAAGAGCACAATCGTGACCTTGAGGGCCTCGCTCGGCGTGACGAGCCCTGCGGCGTACACGCCGCCGCGGAAACGCTGGCCGAAGGTGAGAAGCAACGCCAGAAGTCCAAGCGAGAGACCGCCCCACATCCACATCAAGTGTACTGATCCCCAGGCCAAATAACGTCCGCGCATCAGGATGATGCAGACAACACTCATGACCAGGAACCCGGTGGGAAAGAGTACGAGATTGAGGGCGATCGGATCCTGGGCCTCAAAGGAGCCCATGCGGTACTGGGCGAGTAGCCCGAATCCGGACAGGAAGGCCACCGCGGTGACGATCAGCTGGTCGCCCCGGAACCTTGCTACGACCAGCAAGAGATGCAGCGCCATCAGAGACGTGGCAAAGAGACCGAGTGGAAGCAAGTCAAGCCATGCGATCGAATCCCCGCTGAAATGGCTCGAGCCCCAGAGCATGCAGAAGCCAAGCGCGATGCAGAGGACACACCATCCCAGGAGGTAGCGCTCGGGGGCACGCAGGTCCCAGGTTTCGGCAATGCCGATCGGCCCCGATGCCCGAGTCACTCGAGGAGCCCCAAGTCGGCTGCCCGCAACAGCAGGTCCCGAGCGATGGGTGCGGCCGTGGCCGACCCGTAGCCGCCGTGCTCGACCAGAACGGCGATCGCGAGTCTGGGACGAGCAGCCGGGGCAAACCCGACGAACCAGCTGTGCGAGGCCCCATGCGGGTTCTCCGCGGTGCCCGTCTTGCCCGCGATCTCGAGCAGCGGGCTGTCGATGCTGCGTCCGGTCCCACTGGAGACTGCCTTCCGCAACATGGGGATCAGGCGCTGCGCCGTCGCTCGATGGACAAACTGACGCAGCGGCGTGGGGGCGTCCGTCTCCACCAATCGCGGTCGGGCCGCGAGGCCCTGGTTCGCGATCGACGCGGCGATCAATGCCATGTGGGCGGGTGTCACCAGGACGGCGCCCTGGCCGATCGACATCTGTGCAAGACCGTACTGATCCGATGGATCGAGACGAGGGATCTCGCCCGTGCGCATGGTCCAAGCCCCGTAAGGCGTCTCATGCAGCAGGATTGTGCCGTTGAAGAGCATGCGCTCGGCGAGCCGATAAAGGGCCTCATGGCCATAGCGGACCCCAAGTTGCGCAAAGAAAACGTTCGATGACCTTGCCAATGCCGTGGTGAGATCCAGGGGGCCATGTCCCTTCCACACGGAGCGACCCCGACGGGCGGTATAGTATTCATGATCGCGGATCTTGCGGTAGCGCGCTGACGTGCTGAACCCCTCCGCAGGACAATCGATGGTGCCGGAGAATCCGGACTCAATGGCCAGCGCCGCCAGCAGGATCTTGAAGGCGGAGCCTGGTGGATAGAGGCCCTGAGTCGCCCGATTGAGCAAGGGAGCAGCCGCATCAGAGTCCCGAAAGAGCGCGGGTGTGATGCGGTTCGGGTCATATGAGGGGGTGCTGACCAGGGCCCGGACGGCCCCGTCGTCAGGTCGCAACAGCACGGCTGCGCCCCGATGCCCGTCGAGCAGGCGGAAGGCCGTCCTCTGGAGCTCTGCATCCAGGGTGAGCATCAGGTCCTGGCCACGCCGGCGCTTGTCCTGGGTTACCAGTTGGCGGCCCAGATTGCCCCAGCCGCTGACGCCTGTGGGTGCGCCCCCGTTGAGTTGAACTGTCGCCACGGATTCCATTCCCGCTGCCCCGTACCTGGGGTGGCTGTACCCCACGACGTGTGTAAACGCCGGACCGTCGGGATAGAGTCGATAGACCTGGCCGAGGATTTCCTGGCTATACGCGAGCACCTCGCCTCGGTGATCCAGGATTCGCCCGCGCTGGATCCGGTGGGCGGGGTTGAATTGTCTTCGATCGTGTAGCTGCATGAAGGCGATGAACTGGGGGCGGGCTGTCCCCGTCAGTTGCCAAGTCGCCTGATAGAGCAAGACCGCCGTGAACAAGGAAGCCAGTAGGATGAGGGGAAAGCGAACCGACCGCTTGGGTCTCGGGAGGTGTCTGAGCGCAGTAACCCGGCGCAGATCGAGCATGGACTTGAGGATGTGGAACGCGGTCAGGAAGAAACCGACGTGCAAGGCAATTCGAATCAGGGGCCAGAGATCCGAGTTGGGCAATGTCAGCATGCCGTCAGCCTGACCGACGCTCGCTCATTCAGACGGCGGGGGCGGCGCCACGGACTGATCCGGTCGGTGGAGGAAGCCGGACCCCGGCCGGTCGGGCAGGCAGAGGCAGCCGCGCAGCGGCCGCGGCGGGGTACCGAGGTCGTCAGCCAGCCAGTCCGCGGTCGAAAGCCCATGAGGAATCCGACTCCTGGTGGCGGCTGCCAATTGGGCGGTCGGCCACAGCCCTGCTGCGCTCTCCACGATGCTGGTGACCACCACCTCGAGACCCTCCGCCGCGGCTCGAGCCGAGAGGTCCAGGGCGCGCAAGAGCCCGCCGGTCACAGCCGGCTTGATCACGATGCGTCTCACACCCAGTCCCCCCAAGTCGATGCGGTCGGACCAACTGCCCAGGCTCTCGTCGAGTGCGAGCGGGAAGTTTGCCCGTCTTTGCAACGCCCGCAGCGACGCCGGCTCGGGCGCCCGCAAGGGCTCTTCCAGGGACTCGATCGGCAGCCCGGATAATCGATCGACGACCATGCCTGCGTCCTCATCGCTCCATGCGCCATTGGCGTCCAGCCTTAGACTTGTGTTGGGTGGCAGGGATGGTACCAGCCGGACCAGCCGTTCGACCTCCAACCTGGGTTCCTCCAGGCCCAACTTGACCTTCAATATGTGGAAACCCGCCTCCGCGCTGCGACTCAGATCACCGGCGGTGAGGGATCCCAGCGGGCCGAGGTTGCCATTGACCGGAACAACGTCGGGTACATCGCTCGCCAGCAGTATACGCAAGGGGATGCCTTGACACTTGCTCTGAAGATCCAGGAGCGCGCATTCGACTGCGAACCGGACGGCCGGGGTCGCCGCCAGTCGATCGTCCAGGGTCTGCATGAGGTCGTGCACCCTCTGCCCCGGCGCGCGCGCCTGGACATCGAGCAGTGCGGATTCGGCTGACTGGAGGTCCTCCGTACCCGCGGCTGTAAGTGGGGCGCAGTCCCCGTAGCCGTTCTCACCCTCCCCCGCTGCGCGCACGAGCCAGCCCCGTCGTCGCTGAAAGCACCCGCGGGCAGTCTGCCACGAGCGTCGCATCGGCAGAGCGTAAGGCCGAACCCAAATTCCATCGAGCCGGGTCGGCTTGATCCAGCGGTTCTCGATCATGTCATTCGACTCAGACCGAAACCGACCAGGAGCAGCCCCGCCAGCGTCGCCTGAAACAGTGCCGTCTGCCCGAGCAGAGGGTTGATCTGCGGACCACTGGCGCCGCGAAACAGCTCTCGGATCAGACGTGTGCCCAAGGGCAGGGCTGCGAGCGCCGTCCAGGAGTTGACTGGCAACCAGGCGAGGACGATGATCCCAATCGGCGCCAGCAACAGGAACGCGTAGAGAAGGCGGGCCCGGGACCGGCCCAGATAATGACAGAGGGTGCGTCGTCCCGCAGCGCGATCCGTCTCCAGGTCCCGGTAGTTATTGAGCAACAAGACTGCGGCCGCGGGCAGGCCCAACGCGATCCCGAGCAGGAACGGGGTCCCACCGAACGTCAGGGTCTGAAGATAATAGCTGCCGCCGACCGCGGCGAGGCCGAAGAACAGGAGCACGTAAACCTCACCGAAGGGGCCATAGGCTATTGGTCGAGGCCCGCTGGTATAGGCGTAGCCTGCGGCCAGCGACGCGATCCCGACGGCCAGGATCGGCCAACCGCCGCGAATGACCAACCCCATCCCGATCAGGAATGCCACCGCGAACGCCACATGGGCACCCTGCTTGACCTCCTGCGCGCTGAACCAACCCTGCGCGGTCGCCCTGGGCGGACCGGTGCGCTCGGCCGTGTCCGTGCCCCGCTCGTAGTCTGAGGCATCGTTGTGGAGATTGGTCCCGATCTGAATCGCGACGGCTGCAATCAGGGTAAAAAGGCCGGTCGCCGGGGCCAACCGGCCAGTCTCGAAGACCGCCGATCCGATGCCCGCCACGACCGGGGTCACGGCGAGCAACAGCGTCTTGGGGCGCCCCGCTTGGAGCCAGCGCACAAGATTCGACGGCGATCCCCGCACGCTAGGGACGCCGCGGGAACTTGCCGAAATCCGGGTCGCGCTTCTCGAGAAACGCATCACGCCCTTCCCGTCCTTCGGCCGTGGCATAGAACAGCGCGGTCGCGTTGCCTGCCAGCTCCTGGATCCCGGCCAGTCCATCCGTATCGGCGTTGAAGGCCGATTTCAGGACGCGTAAGGCAGTCGGAGAGAGTCGGTTCATCCGACGACACCACTCGATGGTGACGGTTTCGAGCTCCGGAAGCGGAACGACCGCGTTGACCAAGCCCATTGTCAAGGCCTCGTGAGCGTCGTACTGGCGACAGAGGAACCAGATCTCCTTCGCCTTTTTCAGTCCAACGGTCCGTGCCATGAGCCCGGCCCCGAACCCCCCGTCGAAGCTGCCGACCCGCGGCCCCGTCTGGCCGAAGCGAGCATTCTCGGCGGCAATCGTGAGGTCGCAGATGAGGTGAAGCACGTGCCCCCCGCCGATCGCATAGCCTGCGACCATGGCGACGACGGGTTTAGGTAGGGTCCGGATCTGGCGCTGGAGCTCAAGCACATTCAAATGCTCGATCCCGGCCTCGTCCCGGTATCCCTCCTCGCCGCGGATGCGCTGATCACCGCCGGAGCAAAATGCCAGATCCCCAGCGCCGGTCAAGATGATGACTCCGACGCCGGGGTCCATGTGGGCGCGATGGAAGGCATCGATGAGCTCGCGGACTGTCTGGGGCCGAAACGCGTTTCGGACCTCCGGGCGATTGATGGTGATCTTGGCGATCTGCTCGGCCTGTTGATAGATGATGTCCCGGTAGGGATCGCCCGGGGGCATCTCCCAGAGAACCGGCCGCCGATCGCCCTGGTCTATACCGGCCTGCTGCCTGCTGTCTGACACCGCTTTCCGCCCTCATAGACTCTCGATGATGGATTGCTCACGAACGCACTGCCAGAACCCCCGGTGCACCCGGCGGCTGAGCTCCGCATCGAGGCGCACTTCGATCACCCCGGCGTGATGTCCCTGGACTCCGGTGTGTATCGCCTCGTCTAGTGCCTGCTCAAACCCCAAAGGGTCGTCGACCGAACGATGGCGGATTCCGAACGACCGAGTCAGGGACCCCAGCTCGACTCGCGGAGGTGTCCGCCATAACCGCTCGAAATCCGCGAGCCCGCGCTGGGGCAGATAGTCAAAGATTCGGCCCCCGCCATTATTCAGGACAACACACGGGCGGTCGAGACGATCCATGAGCATCAGGCCGCTGAGATCGTGGAGGAATGACAGATCACCCAGGAGTCCGGTCACACCCTGTGCTGGTGTCGTCCGTCCCGCGTTCAGGCCGGCGAGGGTCGAGGTCTGTCCATCGATCCCGCTGGCGCCGCGATGACCGAAGAACCGCAACGGCGTCTCGCCTTGTCCGGACCAGGTGTCGAGTTGGCGGATCGGGAGCGAGTTGGCACAGAAAAGGCCGTCTCCGGCGGGCAGGCGGTCGAGGAGCCGAACGATCAGGTGGCCCTCGCACCACCCGGCCTGTTCCAAGAACGCCGTAGCCAGTCGATCGAGGTGCAACTCCGCTGCCTTCCATCTCCCGAGCCACGCGGGGTCCGTCTCGGCGGTCGGAGAACGACGCGCGCCTAACCCCGGAAGCCAGTCGCAGAGGGTTTCCGGCTCGGCAATGACCTGCATCCAGACATCATGGCTCGGGTCGTTCCAGCGCGCGCCCGGGTCGACCAGGATGGCGGGGACTCCGTTGAGCCACTCCTGAAGCGCCTTCGACACGGGTGTCCCACCGAAGCGCAGCACCCAGTCGGGCTTCAACGCGGTCGCCGCCTCGAGGTTACGAAGCAGGCTATCGTACCGGGTGATCCGATTCTCCGGTGCAGCCCCGAAGCGCAGACCGGACAGGGGGTCGGCGAGGACAGGCGCACCCAGCATGTCGGCGCACCGCTGGATCGCCGCGGACGACCCGGCCAGCAGCCTGCTCGGTCCGCAGCAGATGATCCCCCGACCCTGGAGCAGAATCGACAAGTCGCGCGGCCGGACCGGAAGGCCCCGCGTCGAGCGGGACAAGGCCGGACTCCCCGACCCAAATCGGGCCGGATCCCGTGCTTGCGAAGGGTCGGGGGGCTTCTCGGGATCCGCCGCGCAGTCGGTTCCTGGGACCAACGGCTCGCGAAACGGGAGGTTGACGTGGACCGGGCCGGGCCATGGTCCCTGGCTCATCAGGGCCACGCGGACCCCAAGCGCGCGGATCGCCTTGCGCGCATCAGCGCCGTCCCGGGCTGGCCCCGGGTCATGGAATTCCCGCGCGAAGGCCCCGAACAGTCGGCTCTGATCGATGGTCTGGTTCGCGCCCCAGCCGCGCAGGTCCGGGGGACGGTCCGCGGAGAGCAGGATCAAAGGGACGCCGGATTCGGATGCCTCGATGACCGCCGGGAGCCAGTGGGCCGGCGCGCTGCCGGAGGTGCAGAGCAGTCCCACCGGATGCCCTGAGGCTTCAGCCAGGCCGAGAGCGAAGAACGCGGCGCTCCGCTCGTCGAGGATGGGTGTCAGCTTGAGCCCGGTGCATCGCTGGGCCGCCAGGACGAGTGGGGTTGAACGCGACCCGGGTGAGAGGACCAGCTGCTGCAGACCGCCGCGGACAAGGCCGTCCAGCAGGGCCAGCGCCCAACGCAGATTGCGGCAGCCCTGATCGGGTGTCTCGGCGTCACTCATGCGAACTGGAGCGCCGTCGACATCGCGGCGAGCTTGTGCTCCGTTTCCTGCCACTCCGAGTGCGGGTCCGAGCCCGCAACGATGCCGGCGCCGGCATAGAGGTCGGCGGTCCGGTCCTGAATGCGCGCGCAGCGGAGCAGGACCCAGAGCTCACCGGTCAGGTCGGCCTCGACGATGCCGGCTGCTCCGGTATACCAACCGCGTTGGATCGGCTCGGAGCGGTGCAGCCAGGCGCGAGCGACCTCGCAGGGATGTCCGTTGGTTGCAGGGGTTGGATGAAGCAGCTCGGCGAGCTGGAAGACGTCCATCCCGGGGTCCAACTCGGCGCGGACCACGCTCCAGAGGTGCTGGGCGTTGTTGAGCTGCATGACGCGGGGACCATCGGGCGGCTCCACGCGACGGCTGCAATGGTCCAGCGTCTCGGTGACAGCATCGACCACGACCATGTGCTCATGCAGACTCTTCTGGCAGGTGCGCAGTGCGCTGGTGAGCGCGGCGTCGCGATCGGCACTCGCAGCGCGGCAGGCGGTCCCGGCAATCGCATCGACCTCGATCCGGTTGCGCTGCTGGGTGAAGAGGCGCTCCGGGGTGGCCGCGACGAAGCTGCTTGCGTTCCGCCTGATGGTCACCACCTGGCAGGAGGGAAACAGGTAGGCGAGGGCGGCGTTGAGTCGGGTCAGATCGAAACGCCTACGCCCTTCGAGCCTGAGCCTTCGGCAGACCACGACCTTCTTGAGGCGTTCCTGATCGATCTGCTCGAGGGCCGACAAGACGAGGTCATGCCAACGTTCCCGATCGGGCTCGGCATCGCCATGCTCGAGAGGGGCCGGTGTCAGGGGATCAAGGGCCGGCTGGTTGAGCTGCGGGATCACCTGCGCCAGACGGGCCGTCCAGCGCGCGAACAGCTGGTCTCGGTCGATCGGAAGCGCGCTGGAGAGGATCACCGCAGCCTGGCCGGCGTGCGAGCAAAGTGCAAGCTCGGGGAGCCAGAGAAGCGCGTTCGGCAATGTCTCAGGACCGGCTGGGGAGGCTGGGATCGGAGAGGCCGCGAAGCCAAGCATCGCGAATCCGGAGAAGCTGGTCTCGTCCGGGTCCAGGTGCTGCCACTGCTCAGATATGCGCCGGGCGACGTTGCGTAAGGTCTCCAGACGTGATTCCCCCTGCGCCTGCCATTCAGCCGCGACGCCGTAACCGGCGCGTATCTCGCCGCGGTGGTTGTGCGCGAATTGAAACTGAGGGCCGGCGAGGTCGGGCGCCATCGTGAGACCTTTGGGCAGCTCGAGCGCCAAAGACACGAACCCTTCGCCTCGATCGAGCCGAAGGGTTCCGATCGTCTCGCTCAGGCGAGCGACGATCTGCTCGAGGGTCTTGAGCGGTGCAAGCATCGGTCAGTCTGGCAAACCCGCCGTCTGGTGTATCGGCCCCGGAACAAGGCCGCGCGCCGCACCGGGGGCGGGGGGCTCCTCGGATGCGCTCAGGCGGCCTGATGCGCAGACCAGAAGCGATCGATCGCGGCGGCGGTCTGGTCCGGCTGCTCCCACTGCAGCAGGCCACGCGTCGGCGCGATGCGCTCGGCTCGCCAGTTGGGGTGGCGACCCAGGAAATCCGGAAGCTCATGAAAATCGATGTTCGGATCGCGATCGTAGAGGACAAGCACCGGCTGAGTCACCTTTCCGTATACCGTCTCGCGCGCGTTCTGCGTGAACAGCTGACCCGACAGGAAATACAGGGGCGCATACTTCGCCCCCGGCTGGTGGGCCGTTGCATAGGCATAGTCGATCATCTCCTTGGGGATCGCGCCATGGAAGGCCTGACTATAGAAGAACCGGATGCTCGGCCGAGAGGTCAGCAGGCCGAACAGGCCGTCGTTCAAGACGGGCACGCTCAGTACCTTGTGAGCGCGCTCCGCGGCCCTGCCAGTCGGCAGTCGGCGCGCGCTGAACCCGGTCGGTGAGATCAGCACCAGGGACTCGATCAGGTCCGGCTTGGTCAGGGCGGTCTGGGCCGCGAACTCACAGCCCAGCGAGAAGGCAACCAGGTCGCAGGGTTTGGCGACAACCTTCTCCAGGAAGTCGACGATGGCGTTGGCAAAGAGGCGCGGCGAGTAACGCCGGTCGCTGCGATCGGAATGGCCGAAACCGGGCAGGTCGAGGGCGTAGACGGGTCGCTGCCCCCGGTATCGCTCAAAGAGCGGTTTCATCTCGAAGGCGCTGGGCGCCGCATTGACGCTGTGCACCAGCACCAGCGGACGGCCTGCAGCCGAGTCGTCGGTATAGTAGTGGATGCGTCCGCCATGCTCGGTCTGGAGGTCGTGTCGCCGTGCCGCGATCGCGGCCGGAAGCACGCCCCCGCGTCCCCTGGCTGCGCCTCGAGGATGCAGGAGTGATGAATCGCTGCTTGAGTCCATGTCAGTCATACCTCTTTGGATGTTCGGCTCTCAATCGGTTGCGGTCTGTCCCGATCCTGCTCGGCGCGGCGGCAGATCGCTCGGGTGAGCCCTTTGAAGACGATAAGGTGCAGGGGTTCCAGTGAATACCAGTAGAGCAGTCCCCAGACCCCAGCTGGGTGCCAGTAAGCCGTGGCGGTCAGGCGCGTCCCGCCTTCGGGTCGCGGGGTCAGCTCGAATTCCATCACCCCGGCTCCGGGTGCGCGCATGCCGAAGGCCAGGCTGAGACGTCTCTCTGGCTCTGCACCGATCACAGTCCAGTGGTCGATTCGATCCCCCACGCGCACCTCTTGCGCATGGCGCCGTCCACGCCTGGGTCCCGGCCCACCGACGGCCCAGTCCATCCACTCACGGATGGACCAAAGTGTGTTCAGGTAGTAGTAGCGGTTGTCTCCGCCAATCGCCGCGACGACCCGCCAGACCGAGGCTGGATCGGCCCGGGTCTCGGCTTGACCGGAGGCGCGTTTTGCGTAATAGGCGTAGTCGATCCGTTTATTGCGCACAGCGAACGCTCCCTCGGTCCAGCGGGTGACGGCCTCGGTGCGGCGCTCCAGGTCGAACGCCGCCTCGACGGCTTCTCGAAACCCCAGGAGACGCTGGGGAACGAGACGACGCAGCACCGTATCATCTGCATAGAAATCGTGGCGCAGGCCCTCGATCAGGGCGCGGGCCACATTGGTTGGCACCGAGGTGATGAACCGCAGCCAGTAAGCCGAGAGTCCGGGTGTCAGCACCGGCACCGGGATGATCCAGGGACGTCGTCTGCCGGCCGCATCGGCCAGGATGTGCATCATCTCCGTGTAGGTCAGGGTCTCGGGGCCGGCGGCATCCAGGCTGAGTGAGGCCGCCTCGTCGATCCAGGGCACGCGGGCGAGGTAGACCAATAGGTTCTGCAGGGCGATCGGCGGCGATTTGGCGCGAACCCAGCGGGGTGTCACCATCAGCGGCAGATGATAAACCAGGTCGCGCATCACCTCGAATGCTGCGGATCCCGGACCGACGATGATCCCCGCGCGGATCTCGGTGACGGGCACGCGCCCCTGGCGCAGGATCTCCCCGGTGTCGCGGCGCGAGACAATATGCTCACTGATGGCGTCCTCCGGCACCAGGCCGCCCAGATAGACAATCCGTCTGACCCCGGCTTGGGCCGCCGCGTCCGCGAAATTGCGGGCCGCGGCCAGGTCCAGACGACCGAAATCGCGCCCCGCGGCCATGGAATGGACGAGGTAATAGGCAACCTCGACATCTTGCAGGGCCGCGGGCAAGGTCTCCGGCACCAGGGCGTCCGCCGGAACGACCTCGACATCGGGCCAGGCGTGCGCCGCGAGTGCTGCCCGGCTTCTTGAGCTTGCGCGCACGTTCAGACCCGCGCTGCTCAGGTGAGGCACCAGTTGACCGCCGATGTACCCGCTGGCCCCGAACACCAGGCACAGTCCGGACCGGCCCTCTGGGGCAGGCCTCGGATGACCCGCGGTCGGCGCCTGGACTGCGCCCGTGCTCGCGGCCGTCGTTTTCACCATCAAGACCCATCCCCGGCGCGCGTTATCGCCGAGCTGAGAGGTTTTTTCCGTTTTCGGCGAGCCGCATCTCCAACCAGTGTGGTGAGCACCGCCCGGCTGCCGTGGGGAATCGTCACGCTTGCTTCGGGCGCCCATCCTCTGCCGGTGTTCGAGGATACGGGTTGATGCGGCGCAACGAATGTCAATGTAGTCTGACGTCGATTTGTCAAGTGAAGTTTACAGCGATCTTATGCGTTTGTCTGGTCCTGGCCGGCTGTCTGCGGCTGGTCGCTCCGCATCCCGCGAACCTGCGCGGATCGGACCCGAGATACCCCCTCACGGTGCCAGGGGGAGGGTATGGGCAGTCTCCATATCGGACGTCCCAGCCGCTCGAGACCGGCGTCATCGCCTCAGCCACTGGATGTGAGCTGCGCTATCGACTGTATCGGCCGGCGCAATCGGGAACCGCAGATCTGGTCGTGCTCGGGCATGGTTTCATGCGCAGTCAGGATCGCATGGTCGATCTGGCGCGGGCACTCGCGGATACCGGGGTTGCGACTGTCACCCTAGACTACTGCAACTCACGGTTATGGGATGGACGGCATTTTCGCAACGGCCTGGACATGATCCGTCTCGCCGATGCGCTGGGCGCAGAGCGCGTGGTCTATGCCGGATTCTCCGCAGGGGGGCTGGCGGCTCTGGTCGCCGGTCGCAACGATCCGCGCACGCTCGGTGTCGTTGCGCTCGATCTGGTCGACGCCGATCGACTCGGCGAGAGGATGGCGGCCGGACTGGATCCGCCGCTGATCGGCCTGGTCGGGGACCCCTCCCCCTGCAACGCCGACAATAACGGGCTTGCCGTCTACTCCGCCACCGATCGGGCGATGGTCGAACGGGTCGAGGGTGCCGAGCACTGCGACTTCGAGTCCCCCAGCGACTGGCTCTGCCGCCTCGTCTGCAAGCGCGAGACGCCCCCCCGACGATCTCCCCGTCGGGACATCATCGAGGCAGCCACCACCGCGGTCACCGCACTGATGGGGGCGAAGTCAGCTCTGAGCGCCCCTGACCGGCGCAGCGCATACGCCGATTCAGGGGCGTAAGACTGGAAGGTGCCGACAGGCCCGAGTCGAAGCGTCCAACCAGGACCAGACCCGCCAGGCCGCCGTAGAACAAGAGTGCGCCCAACGGGATACTCGCCAGACCCCAAAGCCAGGCAAGGGCAGCGATCGAGACACAGATCGCGACACCGTAGCCGATCGCAACCGGCCGGCTAGTGGGGTGGCCAAATCGCCAGAGCAGAAGACCTGTTGCAGCCAGTGCGATGATCGCCTTGATCCCCACCATGGCGCGCAGCAGCCGCGCCAGATCGGGATCCATCTCAGCCGCGACCGAGAAAGGCGCGGTCACGACGGCGGTCACTGCCGCGGTCATGGCAATCGCAAAGACGAGGGCGACCCTCCACAGGAGCGGACGGTAACCGAGATCAGAAGCCGTTTCGACACCGGCTCGATCGAGGACGAAAGTCGGAGACGCGTGCAGGTTCATACGGTTGCTCCAGGCAGTTTCGCGGCACAGGCTGACGACCCGGTGAAAGCCTAGTTTCCCACTGGAGAGAAGGCAACCTCAGGGCCGTGCCTCCGGGACTTGGCGACGGCGGGAGCCGCCCGACCGACGGGGTTGGCGCGCTTCATCCCGTCGGATGGATCCGTAGCCGATTCATCCTAAATCAGACAGGCTCCTGGCAGCCTGCAACCTCCGCCGCCGTGGGTGCCAGCGGTCGCCCGAAGGTCTGCTCGTACAGCGAGGCGTAGGGCGCGAGTGTCTCGTAGACGTGATAGGGGACGACGCGTGACTCAAACCGTGGAAACTTGCTGCGGATGTAGTTGAGATTGCGAAGGAGCTTCATCTCGATGACCGCGCGGGCGAACTCCAGCCCCTTGGGTCCACGGCTGCGCTGGAGCATCGCGACGAGCTTGCGGACGGGCAGCGGTGGGCGGGTCTGACCAGGAGGCTGGCTCAGGCGCGCCATATAGCGCGGCATGCCCCGGGTGCGGTCGCCGGACTCACTCAGCTCCCCCAGCTCCAGGTCAGGGCTGAGCATCTCGAAAAGCGCCTCGCCTGCGGCGGTGCGCACCATCACCCATTGCCAGCCGAGGGTGGCGCCCATGTAGCCGATGGTCAGGTCGCTCAACGCGTTCGGGTAGTCGAAGCAGGAGAGACACGAGGACGGGAAGATCCCGTGCAGCTTGTCCATCGGAAAGTCGATGTAGTTCAGTCGCTCGACATGCCCGTCCTCGTGGCGCATCCAGAGCCTGAAATCTTGCATGAACTCATGATGGATCACGGTCTCGGGTGAACGTGAGACCTGGGTCAAGAAGTACTGGAGATCAGGATAGGTCACGTTGTCGCTGCAGGGGATGCCGATCACGTAGAGCTGTTCCAGACCCAGCTCGGCCTCCGCGGCGCGCAGCTGGTGGACTTGGCAGCCGGTGCCGATGACCGCGAGACGCTTGATGCCTTGCTCGCGCACCGCGTCGATCAGGCGAAGGCTCGGCGAGAGACAGGGCTTGTTCCCGGCGGTGTCGAGCACCTCCCGCGGCGCGCGGGCCAAGACCGGCTGCGCCTTGAAGCGAGTCCCCGGTGCAGCCCCCGTGGTGATGACGGCATCGACCTGGTCGCGCTCGAGCAGGCGGGCACCCAGCGCCGTGACCATGCCCGTCCACTGGGCGTCCGGGTTGGGGTGTGCCATCCGTGCGGCATACATGGCGCGATAAATCCCGAATCGGCCCTCATCGCCGGGCTGGCGCGAGCGGCCGTGGAGCCGTTCCTCGATGCCTCGGGTCTGGTTGCGCACGAAGGTGCAGGTCTGCGACATTAGCAGCTTGAGGCCGCTGTCGCAGAAACCGCAGTCGCTGCAGAGCCGCGGGCGCCCCTTGAGCCGCTCCTCACTGCTCAACAGCGAGATCTGGTCGAGTCCCTTGGACGGACCCTCTTCCATTGGTTGAATCTCATTGCTCGTCATGTGCTTGTCCCCGGCAGGCCGCGTCGGCATCGATCATCCTTGCGGCGATGGCGCATGGGGCGCGGAGCATTTGGTACCTGCGCGGCACCGCTGAAGCCGGGTCCGCCCGTCGGCACGCGCGGCCGGCGATGGCCGCGCTGCTCGTTATCGTAAGGAACAGACATGGTTGGAATTCTCCTCAGGGTATTGGCGATAGTCGTTGTGCTGTTCGCGCTGGCGGTTATTGCCGGCCCCTTTCTGATCTCGTCGGAGCCGCGCGAAGGGCTGGCGTCGAACACCGAGGCGGCGATGGCGGAGAGTCGATTCGTGCGGATTCCGTTCGCGGGGACCGCAGGGCTCGCAGTCCATTATCTCGAGCCGCCGACAGACGCGCCGTCCTGGGCCACGCCTTTCCTCCTGCTGCACGGTTTTACCTTCAATGCCTGGACCTGGCAGCCGGCCTTGGATGCCTTTGCCGCGCGGGGCCGGGTGGTCGCCTATGATCAGGTGCCCTACGGCCTCAGCGCCAAGCCGGCGCGCGCCGACTGGGACGGTCCGAACCCTTTCTCCAAGGAGGCGGCCATCACCCAGCTCTTCGCGGTCATGGATGCCCTGGATCTGGAACGCGCGGTTCTTGTCGGCAACTCCTCGGGCGGGACACTCGCCCTCGAGGCGGCGCTCGCTCGACCCGGGCGGGTGGAGGCATTGATCCTGGTGGCGCCGTGGGTCTATGTCACACGTCCGACCTTGCCCGCGACGGTGGCCAGTCTGCCGCAAATGCGTCGCCTCAGTCTATTGATTGCGCGCAAGTTGGGCGAAAATGGCCCCTTGCTGGATCTCTCTTATGCCGATGCATCCGCGATCACCGATGGGCGCCGGGAGCGCTTCGGGATCCACGCCCGGGTCGCAGGTTGGGATCTGGCCTGGGGCGAGCTGCTCTCCTTGTCGCTCTCGACCCCTGTCACCGTGAGCGAGCACCTGGTGCAGGTGCAGGTACCGGTGTTGGTGGTGACGGGGGAGATGGATCGGGTGGTCCCGGTCGATGACAGCCGTCGCGTCGCGGGTCAGCTGCCCGATGCGTCCTTCGTAGTCATCCCCGGCTGCGGACATGTCCCGCAGGAGGAATGCCCGGACCAATTCGCGCGGGTCGTAGGGGATTGGCTGGACGCGCGGCGGATTGGCGCATCCGGGCGTTGAGCTCTGTGCCCATCATGGTGCGCTCCATCCCGCAGGCCTCGATCTTACCCTGTTGGAAGTGTCCCAGGGGGTGAGGTCGGCTCGCGTTGACCGCCGATTGATCGGCCTCGCTTGACCGCGCGCGCGTCCGGGCGCTAGGGTCCTGTGAATCAGGACGCCGAGGCGGGACCGGGCCGATGTGCCCGCAACGGTTCCGCGCTCGCGGCGCCGAACGCCGGATGCGAGGTTCGAAGATTTAACGCCTTTCGTGTCATAACACCACTGCAATCAGGTTCGCCGCGTATGCCCATCCCGTTTCCGTTTTCCGCTGTCGTCGCTCAGGAGGAGATGAAGCGCTCACTCTTGATTGCGGCCATCGACCCCTCGATCGGCGGCGTTCTCGTGTTCGGTGACCGCGGGACCGGCAAATCCACGGCGATCCGGGGTCTCGCGGCACTGTTGCCGAAGATGCGCGCGGCCGACTGCGTCTATCACTGTGACCCGGAGGCGGGCGGCGACGCACTCTGCGAGGACTGCCGGACCAGGCGCGCACGCGGGCCGTTGAAGAGCCGCCAGGTGCCGGTCCCCGTGGTCGACCTGCCGCTCGGCGCGACCGAGGATCGCGTGATCGGCGCATTGGACCTGGAGCGTGCCCTGACCAAGGGCGAGAAGGCCTTCGAGCCGGGGCTCCTGGCGCGGGCCCATCGCGGCTTCCTCTACATCGACGAGGTCAATCTCCTCGAGGATCACCTCGTCGACTCACTCCTCGACGTGGCGGCCTCCGGTGAGAACCTGGTCGAGCGCGAGGGTCTGAGTATCCGCCATCCCGCTCGCTTCGTCCTGGTCGGCAGTGGCAACCCGGAGGAGGGCGAGCTGCGCCCGCAGCTGCAGGACCGTTTTGGTCTTTCGGTGGAGGTCAAGACCCCCGAGGATCTGCCGACCCGCATGAAGGTCGTGCGGCTGCGTGACGAGTTCGAGCGCGACCCCCCTGCCTTCGTGCAGAAATGGAAGCGACAGGACGGCAAGGTCCGTCGCCGGATCCAGAAGGCGCGTGAGCTCCTCCCGACCGTCGGCGTCCCGGACGCGACCCTGGAGCAGGCCGGGCGGCTCTGCATGAAGCTTGGCACCGACGGTCTGCGCGGCGAGCTCACCCTCATCCGTGCCGCGCGTGCCTTGGCGGCGTTGCAGGGTGATCTCGAGGTCCTCGACGCCCATCTGGTGCAGGTGGCCGCCTCGGCCCTGCGGCATCGTCTGCGACGTGATCCGCTGGACGAGTCGGGCTCGACCAGCCGGGTGCAGCGGGCAGTCGGGGAGCTGTTTGGCGAATGAGCGGTTTCGCGGCGGACCCGGCAGCGCCCCGTGAACCCGAGTCGGAGCGCCCGCAGGGCCAGACCGGGACCTCCCTGTGGGAGGATGCCGTGCTGGCCGCGGCCCTCATGTCCGTGGATCCGGTCGGGACCGGCGGAATCGCCCTTCGGGCACTCGCCGGACCGGTGCGCGATCAGTGGCTTCAGGTCATGCGAGACCTGCAGCCGCCCGACACGCCGATGCGGCGTATCCCGCTTCACGTCTCGGACGGACGCCTGCTGGGCGGGCTGGATCTGGCCGCGACCCTGAGCGCCGGCCGCCCGGTTGCTGAGCGAGGTCTGTTGGTCGAGGCTGATGGCGGGATCGTGGAGTTGGCGATGGCCGAGCGGATCGCCGCGGGCACCGCCGCGCGCCTGAACATGGCGTTCGACTCGGGCGAGGTGGTGCTGGAGCGCGATGGCCTGGCGATGCGCTCGCCCGCGCGATTCGCCGTGGTCGCACTGGACGAGGGGGTGGGCGATGACGAGGGACTGCTCAACGCGCTGCTCGATCGTCTCGCCTTTCATCTGGAGCTGACACACGTCCGTGTTCACGAGGCCGTGGCCTGTGACTATGACGTTGATGAGATCCTCGCCGCGCGTGCCCTGCTGTCCGAGGTTCGGGTCACCGAGCCGCAGAGCGAAGCCATCTGCGCGACGGCGTTGGCTTTGGGTATCCCCTCTTTGCGCGCCTCGATCTTCGCCTCCCGAGCGGCCTGCGCGGCGGCGGCATTGGAGGGCCGCACTGAGGTCACCGACGCGGATCTCGCGGTGGCTGGGCGACTGGTGCTTGCGCCGCGGGCGACCATGCTGCCGCCCATGGAGCCGCCGCCGGACGAGCCGCCTCCGCCCGAGCCGGACGAGCCCGAGCAGGAGCAGGACAAAGGCGAGGATCAACAGGAGCCCAAAGAGCTGGAGGATCAGGTCCTCGAGGCCGCCAAGGCCGCGATCCCGGCGGACCTGTTGGCACAACTGCAGCTCGGCAAGCTGCGGCGCTCGCGCGCCCGTGCCACCGGGAAGGCCGGCGCGGTGCAGAACGCCCCTCTGCGTGGCCGCCCGGCGGGGGTCCTGCGCGGCGAGCCGCGCGCCGGTGTGCGCCTGAACGTCGTCGAGACACTGCGGGCCGCCGCGCCTTGGCAGCGTCTGCGCCGCGAGGAGGTCGCGAGGCTGGGCGGGCGCTCGACCCGGATCGAGGTGCGACAGGACGACTTCCGGATCACCCGTTTCAAGCATCGCTCCGAGACCACGACCATCTTCGTCGTGGATGCCTCGGGCTCCTCGGCGCTGCATCGCCTGGCCGAGGCCAAGGGGGCGGTGGAGCTGCTGCTTGCCGACTGCTACGTGCGCCGGGATCGGGTTGCCCTCGTGGCCTTTCGTGGCCAGGCGGCCGAGGTGCTGCTGCCGCCGACCCGTTCGCTGGTGCGCGCCAAGCGCTCACTGGCCAGTCTGCCGGGCGGGGGCGGCACACCACTCGCCTCGGGGATCGATCTCGGGATGATGCTGGCCGACTCGGTCAAGCGCCGCGGGGGTACGCCGATCGTCATCATCATGACCGACGGCCGCGCCAATGTCGCACGCGATGGGACCGGCGGACGGGCGCGGGCGAGCGAGGACGCCCTCTCGGCGGCTCGCTTGATGCGGTCCGCCGAGATCACGGCCCTGGTGATCGACACCTCCCCGCGGCCCCAGCAGCAGGGCCGTGACCTGGCCGCGGAGATGGGTGCACGCTATCTACCCTTGCCGCATGCCGATGCGACCTCCCTGTCACATGCCGTGCGCGCGGCGAGCTGACCGCTCGAGCCGAGGGGCGGGGCCGTCCATCCTGGTGGAGGGGATCGTTGGACCGCGGAAGCACGGCAGACGCAGCGGTTTACAGGGACTTGGCTTCAGTTCTGTGCGGCACGGACCGGTGAACCTAGAAACGGCAGTTGGACGGCCCTCGGGGTGCGTCCCGCGCGGTGTCCGGCAAGGCGCAACGAGGCGGAATAGTCGACCTATTCCAACGAGTTGTAACGCCGCCGGGCGCCGCGCGGGGCGTGCACCGGGGGTCGTAGCGGGCTTCACCCAGAAGGTGAATTGGCACGCAGTGCGAAATGCTGGGCAACCCAATCACTTGCATGACTTACAAAGCGGTCAACTGCCGTTTCTAGGGTGAAGCATCAGATGGTCAAGCGAGACTGTCTTTCTCCCGGTCCTCTGCGCCTTGGTGGTTCCGATGTGCGGCTTCTTCGTCATGGATGACGCGCCGGTCTGGGAGACCGATGGACGCGACTGGCCGAATCGCGCGGCGAGCCGCTTCATCAACGCCGGCGGCTTGCGCTGGCACCTTCAGCAGATGGGTGACGGTCCCACCGTGCTTCTTCTGCATGGGACGGGGGCGGCAACCCATTCATGGCGCGCCTTCGCCCCGGCGCTCGCCGAGCGATTCACGGTCATTGCGCCCGATCTCCCCGGTCACGGATTCACCAGTGCGTTGCCCTTGCATCGCATGTCCCTGCCGGGGATGGCCGGTGCCGTCAATGGGTTGCTCCGCGAGATCGACTGCTCGCCGGATCTGGTGATCGGGCACTCGGCGGGTGCCGCGATCCTGGTCCGGATGTCGCTCGATGGATTCATCCGGCCGCGCGGTTTGATCAGCCTGAACGGCGCGCTCATGCCTTGGCGGGGGCTCCCGGCCCACATCTTTTCTCCGGCGGCCAAGCTGATGGCCGCCAATACGTTGGTGGCCCGCCTGTTCGCCCGGCGGGCTGCCGATCGGCGGGCGGTCGAGCGTCTGGTCCGGAGCACCGGATCGACCCTGGAGCCGGCCGGCGTCGATCTCTATCAGCGGCTCATCAGACATCCGTCGCATGTCCGCGCCACGCTCGCCATGATGGCCAACTGGGATCTGGCCGCACTCGCGCCCGAGCTGAGCCGCCTCGAGCCGCCGCTGTTCCTCGTCGTGGGCGAGCAGGACACGACGGTCCCGCCCTCGGAGGCCCGCCGGGTGCGCGAGCGACTGCCGGGCGCCGAGGTGATCCGACTGCCTGGTCTGGGTCACCTGGCCCATGAGGAGCGTCCCGCGGAGGTCGCGCACCTCATCGAGGCCTTGGCCGACCGCGTGGGGCTCATGGCAGCGGATTGACCGTGCAGTCGGGCGTTCACGGGATACGGCCGTCAGCCATCAGCCGCGCGTCGATTGCGCTCTCCGAGCAATCCGGCTCATCGGTCGGGTGAAGGAGCGGTCGCTCAAGCGAGGACCCCGGCTGGCGTTGGAATCGGCTGATCGCTCGATTTGGCAGCGATGGTTTACTGACGATCACTCACCGGCTGGGGTCTGGCGCGAACCTGTTGAGATCCCTATTGGGCCGCTCCAAGAAAAAAGCGCCTGTGATTTGACCCGGCACGGGCTGACAAGACGCCAATCCTGCTATAATGTCAACTGGCATTGACAGCGCGTAAGGTAACGCAGACTTGACACTCGCGGCGACACAGGTCTCTGAGCACATCTCCGATCGTCCCAAACCACACGCGGTCGTGATCGGCAGTGGTTTCGGTGGTCTGGCCGCCGCGATTCGGTTGGGCGCACGCGGTTTCCGAGTCACGGTGCTCGAGCGTCTGGACGCACCGGGTGGCCGCGCGTATGTCCACAGGATCGATGGGTTCACCTTCGATGCCGGGCCGACCATCGTGACCGCGCCCTTCCTGTTGGACGAGCTCTGGGGCCTCTGTGGGCGCCGCTTCGCCGATGATGTCGAGCTCAAGCTGATGGATCCCTTCTATCGGATCCGATTTCACGACGGGACGGTCTTCGACTACAACGGTGACCCGGATGCCGTGAAGGCTCAGATCGCGAGGCTCTCGCCCCGGGATGTCGAAGGCTATGATCGCTTCATGGCCCACAGTGAGGCGATCTTCAAGGTCGGCTTCGAGCAGCTGGGTCATGTGCCATTCAGCTCCTGGACCGACATGGCCAAGATCGTCCCGGAAATGGTCCGGCTGGAAAGCTATCGCAGTGTCTATGCGATGGTCTCCAGGTACATCAAAGATCCGAATATCCGTCAGGTCCTGTCGTTCCACCCCTTGTTGATCGGCGGGAATCCTTTCTCGGTGACCTCGATCTATACCCTCATCTCCTTCCTCGAGCGCAAGTGGGGCGTGCACTCCGCCATCGGCGGCACCGGTGCGCTGGTCCAGGGGATGGTCGGTCTGATCGACGCACAGGGCGGGACCATCCGCTACCGCGAAGAGGTGCGGCAGATCTTGGTCGAGGGCGGCAAAGCGGTCGGTGTTCGGCTCGCATCCGGGGAGGCGATCCCGGCCCAGGTGGTCGTGTCCAACGCCGATGCCGCCTGGACCTATCGCTATCTGTTACCGGTCGAGCATCGCCGCCGCTGGACCGATCGGCGTCTCGATCGCGCCCACTATTCCAATGGGCTGTTCGTGTGGTACTTCGGGACCCGGCGGCAGTACCCCGAGGTGGCCCACCACACGATCCTGCTCGGACCCCGTTATGAGGGGCTTCTCACCGACATCTTCAAGCGCAAACGCCTGGCGAAGGATTTCAGTCTCTATCTGCATCGTCCGACGGCGACAGACCCGGCCTTGGCCCCGGACGGTTGCGACACCTTCTATGTCCTGGCCCCCGTTCCGCACCTCGAGAGCGGCATCGACTGGGCGAGGGAGGCCGAGCCTTACCGGGCGAAGATCGCGCGTTATCTGAGTGAAAGCGTCCTCCCGGGGTTGGAGGACGAGGTCGTCACCTCGCTCGTGACGACCCCGCAGGATTTCCGGGACAGGCTTCTGTCCTACCACGGGGCCGGGTTCAGTCTTGAGCCCATCCTCTTGCAAAGCGCCTGGTTCAGACCGCACAACGCGAGCGAAGAGGTCGATGGCCTGTATTTGGTCGGTGCGGGGACGCATCCGGGGGCAGGTGTGCCCGGTGTCCTATCGTCGGCCCGTGTCCTCGATACGGTGGTACCCGATGCCTCAACCTATGTTTAAGACCGATTACGCGAGCGCGGCGGATGTCGCCGCATGTCGAGAGCTGCTGCGCGGCGGCTCGAGGTCGTTCTACGCCGCCTCCTTTCTACTGCCGCAACGCATACGCGATCCGGCCATCGCACTCTACGCCTTCTGTCGCATCGCCGACGATGCGGTCGACTGTGCCGGGAACGATCCCAGTGCCCAGGCGCGGGCGCTGGATGAGCTCCATGATCGACTGGATCGGGTCTACGACGGGCGGCCGAGCGACGCCTACACGGACCGGGCGTTGACCGATGTGGTCGAGTCGTTCGCGATCCCGAAGGCGCTGCTCGAGGCGCTGCTGGAAGGATTCGAGTGGGACGCGCAAGGCCGACGCTTCGAGGACCTCTCCGGTGTCTACGACTACTCCGCGCGGGTTGCAGGGACGGTGGGAGCCATGATGGCGGCCTTGATGGGCGCCCGGACGTCACAGCTGGTGGCGCGCGCCTGCGATCTGGGCGTGGCCATGCAGCTGACGAATATTGCCCGTGATGTGGGGGAAGATGCCCGCAACGGACGCCTCTATCTGCCGATGCAGTGGATGCGCGAGGCGGGGATCGACCCCGAGGCATGGCTTGCGAGCCCCGTCTTCAACGAAGCCTTGGCGGGTGTGATCGAGCGTCTTCTGCGTGCGGCGGATGGACTCTATGTCCGCTCCGATGTCGGCATTGCAGGGCTGCCTTTCGGCTGTCGCGCCGGCATCAATGCCGCCCGCTATCTCTATGCCGAGATCGGGCGTCAGGTCGAGCGTCAGGGCCTGGATTCTGTCTCGCGGCGTGCCGTGGTGCCTGGGAGCCGGAAGGTCCAGCTGCTGGCGCCGATCCTCGGGACGGCCGTGCTGTCACCACGTTACGTCTCGGCACCGCCCCTGGAAGAGACCCGCTTTCTGGTCGACGCCGTGGTCTACTCGGGACAACGCTCTCAGGAGGGGGCCTCGACGAGCCGGGCGGGCATCGGCGACCGGGTGATTTGGGTCCTGGAGCTCTTCGAGCAGCTCGAGGAGCGCGAGCGCGCCCTGACCAACGGATAGCCGGTAAACCCAGAGCCCCGCAGGGCGCTTGCACCGCCCTGTTTGTCCCCAACATCCCTCTCGGGCGGTGTCCGGGTCGGATTGGATCTCTTAGTCGATCTTCTTCGCGACGGTGTCCATCACACCTGCTCGCGTGACACCCGCAAGCCAATCTGTCAACTCCGCGTTGGTGCCATGCCGAGCGGCCGCAAGCTCTCGGGCCGTCGTAACGAATCGCTCCTCGCCGTCGGCTTCGGCGACCGCAAAAGTTGGGATACCTTTGCCGACCGGCGCGCCGAATCGCTCGACAAAGTCCATGTTGCGATCCCAGTTCCCGATGTCCACGTGTATCACGA
>NZ_JAJDNA010000118.1 GCF_022340925.1 Thiocapsa sp. | reverse complement strand
CTTCACGGAGCTCATTCACAACCTGGGTACACGCCTGTCCCGCTTCTTCGGGCGTTGCGCTCGGTCCGAGCCTGTCTCCCAACATTGCCGCTGCGCGGGCGTGTAAACCAGTTGGCCCCTCTCCAAGAGTGTCCGCATCCTCCTGACTTTGGTCGCGACCCACGCCAAACAGTCCCGCAATCTTCTTGGCAATACTCACACCCTTGCTAATCACCCAATCAATCGCCTTGTTGACCGGCTCCTGCACCGCCTCGATGAACTGCCGAATCTTGTCCGAGATATCTCCCAAGCTCAGCAGCGAGGCCAGGAAGCCAATCACGACCGGCAAGATCCGGTTCAGCGCGCCTTCGACGGCCTGGGCCATCGCGGAGATGTTGCCCGCGACGATGGTCCCTAGTGCGTTAACGATGGCGTTGACCGCGGAGATGATCTGCTGCCCGCGCTGCATGAAGAACATCACGATGTCGTAGATCGCCATGCAGGCCTTGACGAAGGCACTGGCGGGGTTCAGAAGCCCGACGAGCCACTTGACGCCGGCGACGATGATCTTGGTGATGACCCAGCTCTTGATCTCCTCGATGATCGCGTCCTTGAGGTTGCCGAGCTTCTCCAACAGCATCTGCCAGACCGCGGCGGGGCCTTCGGTGAAGAGGACGCGCAGGAAGTCCACCGCAGCCTCGATCTTGGCCACCATCTCCTCGCCGAGGATACGCACCGCGCGGGCGCGCACGTTCTCCTTGGTCAGGCCCAGCACCTGGAGCAGGATGTCGAGGAAGCCCTTTAGGTCGAAGGTCTGGGGCAATCGGATGCCGGCGCCCTCCAGCGCGCCGAAGAGCCAGCCCATGAGGGCCTGTTTCAGGTTCTCGGCGATATTCGCGACGAAGCGCTCGAGTCCGGCACCGATGCCCGCGATGAGATTGGTCAGGAAGCCGATCGGATCCTGGATGATCGCCTCCACCACGTCCGCGGCACGGCCCAGGATGCCCAGCAGCATGTTCTTGAACTGGATGACCTTCTCGATCACCCCGACGGTGGCGTCGTAGACCCGCTCCCAGAATGACTTGTTCTCTTCGCGGAGCTGCTCCTCGCGGGCATTGCGCCGCTCGATGCCCTCGCGGTACATGCCGACCATGCGCTGGACCACGGCATCTCGGCGCTCGTTGATCTCGCCTTCCAGCGCGTCGAAATCGGCGGTGATGGCCGTGGTGGCCTGTTCGGCGAAGTCCCGCTCAGCGTCCGAGACCTCGTCGGTCATGTAACGGTCGATTTCGGCGCGGCCCTCGGCCACCCGGTCGCGGGCCTTCTGCAGCTTTTCCTCAACGATCCGCGCCACCTCGGTGATTGCGGTGCTGATGCGCTCGTCGTAGACCCTTCGGCCGGCCGCGAAGGCTTTTTGCAGGCGTTCCTCGTTGGAAACGTCGTTCCACCAGTCGCTGATCGCGGTCCCGAGGCCGCCTTTCACGTCGTCAAAGGCGGCCTCGTAGCGCCCCATTGCCTCATCGAGGGCGATCTGGAAGGTGTCGTTCACCTCGGTGTCCATGTCGTCGAGGATCTCGGTGACGTCCGCGCGCACCGACGCGCCGATGGCTTCGATGTCTGCCGTGATCTCTTGCTTGCGCAGGTCGGTCAGACCCTGGGTGTCGGTCTGCTGTCCTGCCACGGCATTGAGCTGTTCCGCGCGAGCACCGTGGAAGGCCGAGAGCCCGGCTGCAATTGCGCCCTGCCCGCGCTCACGGGTGGCTTGCCGATCGGCGGCCTCCGCCTCGCGAAGGCGCGCGGGGGCCTCGCGATCGTTGACCTCGGCCTCCTCGCGCGCGCCGAGCGTGGCCTCGAACTGAGGATCGTTGCCGCGCCTGAGCTGCTCTTCGGTGATGTTGCTTTCTGCCGCGAGCGTGTCGACTCGCTCGCGGTTCTCCGAGGTGTCGATTGCGGTCTCGGTCGAGGGCGGCGGCACCACCGGCGCGGCGGAGACACCGGCGGGCGGCTCACCCACCTCCTCGGGCACCAGCTCCACCTCCTCCCCGCCAGGCATGGTCGCGGGATCGGGCTGCGCCTCCTCGTCGACCGCAGCGGGCAGGTTGCCGACCGCCTGAGTCTGCTGCTCGCCCATCGTTTGGCCCAGTGCGGCAGAAGCGCGCTCGGCGCCGTGCTGCATGACATCACGCGCCTCGGATTCGTTGCGCGGCTCGGGCATCGCCTGCTTGATGGCATCGCGCAGGGCCTGCTCGAATGTAGGTGTACTGACCTCGCCGGTCTCTGCGCTATCGGCGCTTTGAATGCCTGCCTGCTGAGCGGCCCGCCGCTGGGTGACCTCGGGCCGGTTTCCTGCGGCCACCGCGGTACCCGCCGCCGCACCAGCAGGCTGGTGGCTGGCCGAGCCGCTCGCACGCCGCCCGACTGCGGCCGCCGCCGGGGCTACCGCCTGCTCGGGGCTGGGCTCGGGCGCGGGCTCCTCCGGCGCAGCCTCGCCGCCCTCCGCTGCCGCTCCACCCTGTTCGGTTTGCAGAGCAGCCTCCGGCGCAGGAGCCGCTTGAGGGGGTTCGCCCTCTGCATCCGGAGCTTCGGCCATCGTGTCTTCCGCAGCCGTTGCCCCTGCGCCTCCCGCCGCTGACGAGGCCACCGCCCCCTCGTGGTCGGGCTCGGGCGCGGTCTCCGCCGATTCAGCCCCGCGTCCTTCAACGTCCCCTATGTCTTGTTCGGTCTGTGGGGCGGTGTCCGGTGACGGAGTTGGCTCCGGGGCTTGGGCCTCCGCCGCCGGCGCCTTGATCATGCTGGCCTCGGGAGTCACCGCAGCCTCTGCGCCCGTGGTTGTCACGGCGCTCGCGGCCATCTCCGGTGACCTCTCGGCCGCCGGCGGGACCGGCTCTACAGCCGCCGCGCGCAGGACTTCCGACGCCTGGCCCGGAATGGCCTCGGGGATGGATGCCGTCTCGGGGGCCGCCGACATCGCCCGTGCGGGCGCACTGCCGGCGGGCCTTTCAGCGCTGGTGCTGGGGGCTTCGGGAGCCCGCGAAGGCTCGGGCATGAGGGCAACGGCCGCGGGAGGAGCTTCCGGTGCGGGTGCGCTCAGATTTCCCGCACTGCCGGCAATCGAGCGCAGGCCCGAGACAAGCCCGCCTGGCCCTGAGCCCGGAGGCCGGCGCATGGGCACCCGCTGCGCTGCCGGGGCGCGGGCTTTGACGCGGGCGGATGCCCGCCGTGTGGTGGTTGTGCGGGCCATCGACACTCCCTACCGATCTACCGCCTCAGACGTGCGGTGTAGGGATGGAGAGACGAGCTATCCGTAGCGCTCTTTCTTGATTTGCTCATCGACCATTGCCTTGTAGTCCTGAATTCGATCGGCGGTTTTCAGGTTGAACGCCTTCTGCACTTGTGGCTGACGTTTCTCCAGCAGGATCTTGACCTGCTCCCAGTTGCAGGCCCCGCTCGCCAAGATCGTGTACGCGCGCTCTTCGTTTTCGAACAGCGCGAGGACCTTCTCCTCGAATGCCGGATCGATGTCCCTGTTCTGAAGTTTCTTGTAGCCTCGGTTCAACTCTTCTTCCTCGCGCGCGGCATATCCCTCGGTTTCTTGCTTGTCCTCCACCCTGCGGCAGAAGCACTCGATCGTCTTGATCCACTTGCGGTTTTTGTAAGGATTGTCGAAGCTGTCCACCAGAATCCCGCCCTTGCAGAGCTCCAGGCAGCCGATCAGGATCCAGCCCTCGCCGCAGCAGTCGAATTCGCTGCAGGTGGTCAGGCACTTGCAGGTCTCATCGTGCTCCGGCCAGCGCCAGCCACGGTGGGCTTCGCTATAGGTCCCGCTGGTGTCCGAGCCCTGGGGCTCGCTGTCGCCACAACCGTTCGCGTTGCCGTTCGGATCGTCGAAGGGATACATGCAAGCATTTTCGGGCTCCTCGCCCATGGGAAAGGCCCGGATCTCCACATGGTCCTGCAGTCGCGAGCACTGCACGCGCTCATCGGCCGAGCCGCAGCAATCCCCGCGCGGCGCTTCGGGCGAGCTCAGGCGTCGGATGAAGATGCAGACCTTGCCCTCCCGCGCATCACAACCGCATTGCTTGTCGCCAAGGTCGAAGGACACCGGTTTGCAGAGCTCCACCGGAAGACCGGCGCAATCGATGGCTGTCCCGCGCCCGATTTGGACCGTGAAGCTGGGATAGGCCAGTTCGGAGTAGTCGTCACAGGGATCGCAGCGCTCGGTCTTACCGCAGAGATCGGGGTCCGGCTTCAGCTCGAAGCCGCAGACCACGCCACAGCCGAAGACGGCACGGTTTACGGACTGCATCAGTGCGATCGGGTAGGCCATGGCCGTGCTCAGATCGTCGGCCGTGACGATCATGCCGTCCGTAAAATTGACCGACTCCGCGCGCATTGGAAAGGTTCGACCCAGGTTGGAATCCGGCTTGTTCATATCTCGCTCCTGTCGATCGAGGAATCCGCTTGCCGAGCCGCCTGAATCTCGGCTTTACCCTCCTGTTGGTCGGAGGGCGCCTGCGCCTGCTCGTAGGCATCCCGGCCGATCCGGAAGATGCTGATCCAGGTGTCGCCGGGTCGCTCCTGGCCGGGCCGGTTGAGGCAGGGATCACCCTCGTCGACGTCGATGGGGCGCGCGTCAATCATCAGGCCGCAGCAGTCGCGCACGATCTGCCCCCTGATCGAGATCTCGACCCGGGCCAGCCGTCCAATGTTGGCGCAATCGAGGATGGTGGACTTGGCATCGTCCACCTCGTATTTGATCCAGTCGTCTTCGGGGCAGATCAGCGCACCCCAGGCGCAGTCAGCCTCTGATTCCGGCGAAATGATCTCGCCCGCTTCGTCCAAGTGCAGGATCCGCGTTGGTATCCGCCAGGGTTCCCAGTAGTTCGCGCGGGTTTCGAGGATGAAGATGTCCATGATGACGCTCAGCGGGTGGAGCGTGCGTCGCTGCACGGGCCGCGTGAACATGATCGCGAAGCCATCCCAGGGCTTGATCGGCCACGACTGGCAGGCCTTGGCACGGTGCTTGAAGGCGGAAAAGGGCACGCGGTCTTCGTCGGACCATTCCTGCAGCTCCCACTCGGACCAGCTATAGGAAGCGATCTTTGCCAGCGGCACATCGTCGAGGTTGATCAGCTCGTAGAGCAGCGGGCTGCGATAGGCGACGGGCCGAAACCGGCAATTGTCCACATCGCCGCAATGGCAGAAGTCGTAGCGCGGATAGCAGTCCTCCTTGTCCCGATCCAGGTCGCAGATCTCGACGCAGGAGAGCGGGATGCCGGCCTCGGGATCGTAGGAGACGCGTCCGCAGTCGGAGGCCACCAGCGGTGGGGGCTCGGCGCAGGCATAGGCGAGCGCCTCGTCCTTGGGCACCGTGCCGGGCTGGAATCCGCTCCGGGTACAGATCCACTCTGTGCGGGTCATGCAGGCATCCAAAGGCACGTCCGGCGCGCACCCGTCGTGCGGTTTGCAGCTCTCTGTGAGGGTGAAGACCACGCAGCGATCCAACCACTCCGCGCCCTCGCGGCAAGGATCGAAGGCGCCGTTCTGGTCGGATTTCTCCGCATAGTGCACCGAGAGGGTGTAACGTCCCTCGGTGTGCGGTTTGGGCCCGATGATGTCCTTCATCGCCAGATGCCCGCCGCCCCAGAACAGCATGCGTCCATACCGGTCGAAGGCGAGGCCGCAGGTCACGTAGATGCAGCCGTCTTCGACAATCAAACGGCCCTTTGCGTCCGCGCGGATCTGGAATCCGTAGGCCACACCGATCCCGTGCATCGCGACATTGACCAACCGGTCGCGCCGTACCGCGTCGGCCTGCGACGCGTTGAGCTGTTCTGCCGTGAGCTTGGTGCCGGGCCGAAAATGCGGCGTCCGGGACCAGCAGTCCTTGTGTTCGTAGCCGTCGTTTTTCATCGCGTGTCTCCTCGGGAGGGCGCTATTCCAGGGTCAGGCTTCCATCCAGGTGGGCGGAGCCCAGGACGGCGGTGTGATCGGCCGCCGCCGTGCCTTCACGGGGCAGGCGCCACGCACCGAGCGCACGGCTTCTGTCGTCGTTAAGTCTAAGGAAGGTGCCCGCGTCGTCGTTGGGCCCGATGCCAGCCCCGCGTTCCAGGCGCCGAGGCGGTCGATGATCGCCGAAGGTGAAATCCATCCGTGTGTTTGCGGGGGCGAAGGTCCGGGCAATGCGGCCTGTGAAGGGCTCCAGCCGCTCGCGCGCGGGCTCGCCACCGAAAGCCCGCACGGTCACTGTCCCGCTGCACTGTGCATGGAGGGCGAGGTCGAGGCATCCATACCTCAGCACCGCCACGCCCAGCGGAGTGCGATGGCCGAGCCTCAGCGCCCCCGGTCGGTGCCGCGCCGCCAGCGTCTCGCGACCCAGCCTCGCACCGGCCGGGTCCATGGGCTTTGGCAAGACCCAAACGTCCGGACCGGTGCCGCTGTCCTCGATGCTGAAGCCTTCCGGCGCCAGGATCTCCATCACCTTGACGAGGCCCGCAAGCGTGCCTCTGAGCTGCAGGATCTCTGGTAGCGCGACGAGAAGCGCTCGGCGTTGGTCGGCCGGTAGCCGCGTGAATTCGCCGTGTCCGAGCCAGTGCAGCAGGAACCCGGTCCAAAGGTCATCAGTCTTGTCAGGGTCCACCCGCCGGATGCCGTCGCCGATCAGGTCGTCGATCTCGTCGGCGAGCGCCTGAAATGGCGCCAGCATCCGCCGCATCTGCCGCTCCGACTCGGTGCCCGGGCGGTAAATCGTCGGCATGTCCTCGATCAGCGAGCGGTTGGGATAGAGCACATCCAGCCGATTCAGCCGCGCCGCACCCGCACAGGCCGGGACCGAGACCTCGAGCCGCAGTGCCAGATACTCCGCGGTCTCGTCCCCCAGGTAGTGGCGCAACGGGTGCTCCATGCCATCTCCAAAATGCTCGCTGGCGGCTTCGAGCTTCCAGCCCTCGGTTAGAAGCGGTGCGCCGGGCTGCAGGGTGAAGGTGTCTCGGTAGGCCGCCGCCGCGCGGGCGTCTTCAAAGGCCCGGCTGGAGATGCGCACCCGCGCTCCCTCGGGAAGCCGGGCCCAGAGATCCGCACGCAACCAGCCCGACCTGTCCCCCCGGGGCGAGCGCAGAACGGGCCCGTACCAGGTCGCGGTCTTGGCGTCCGCTGTTTCCGCAACCTCCCGCAGCGCCCAGACCCTCTGCCCCGCAGCGGCGTAGAGCAAGCCGTTCGTCCGGAGCAGATTCGAGATCTCGGCCATGGGCTGTGCTGTTCTGATTTCGCGCAGCGGCTCCATCAATCCGAAGGCAACAGTGAAGATCCCGCCGCCCGAGGCAGCCATTAGCAACCGTCCCGGTCCTGCCATGGCCACAGCACCCGACGGTATGGGACCGGAGAACTCGTGCGTGGCCTGCGGGCCGCCGTCGGGCGGGAACGTCACCACTTGGAAGCCGCCTTGGACCCGGACGACCGCATGGATCGGGCCGTCGTCGTTCCAGCGGACCGCCGCGATCACCTCCGTGAAGCCGTCATGCACGCCCAGGACCCGCGCCTGTCCGTCGGCCCGAATCCGGCGAAACCGCAAGGCCTGTCCGCTAACCTCCGCAGCGATCACCCCGTCACAGAGGTCTGCCACCGCGTCCACGACACGCCAACCCGGGGCGTCGAACCCGCCGGTTCGCGCTCCGCCGCGGGCATCGAGCCTCACGATCGAGCCTCCGCTGACCGCCCACGCCGTTCGCTGCCCCCAGATCAACCGTTGAACGTTTCGGGCCAGCGAGCGCGGGAGCACCGCGACCTGTACCGCGCCTGCCTCATGGGTGGCCATCAGGGTGCCGTCGGACAGGAGCCAAAGGAGTCGCCCGCACGGATCCGTGGTCAGCGCCGCAGCCGTCTGGCTGCCGGACGCCCTTGCCACGGGCTCGGCTCCGAGCTCCTCGGGCGTGATCAGAATCCCATCCGGTCCGTCCGCGAACAGGAACCCCTCGATCCGTCCTTGCCCCCAGTGCTCCAGCGTGCGGAAGCAATAGACCTTGTCCGCTGGATGGGTCACGACTTCGCCTCCTCGCTGGGATAGCGAACCTCGATATCCAGCAGCCCGGTCCGAGCCACCTCATGGCCCTGGAGCGGGATAGGCGAAGTGCCCGGCACGCCGCCCGCGACTGTGATCGCGCTGCCAGCCACTCGGAGTACCTGCTCCTGACGTGAGGCCAAATTGCCGATGTCCTCGAGGGTTACGATCCCGCCCGCCTGCGACCACTCCCTCAAGGCGCCCCGGACCGCCTGCGCCACGTCCCATTTGTTCACTGTGGGCTGAGTGACCAAGGTCAGTTCGATGTCGATCCAGACCGGCAACTGATTCGCGGCGGGCGTTCCGTCACGCACAACCTCAACTGTCACCGCCTTTGCCAAGGCGATTTCCCGGTCGCTCAGCTCAACAGCCGCGCGACCAGGTACGGAGCCTGACCGCGCGATTCGGCAGTCGGGGATCCGAACCACCTCGTCCCGGCCCGCCACCAGCCCTTGAATCTCGCCGACGGTCACGTCGCGTCCCGCGGGCCAGGGCTCCACATCCGACCGACGCGGCAGGTCCCACAGCCTCGCGCGCACGATCGCTTCGGCCTCCGCCCGCACGGTGCTCACGTCCGCATCCGCCTCCACGACCAGCTTCAGCACGACATCAACGCCCACATACACGGGTGGCGACACGTAGAGTCGCTCGCCCAGCAACCTCAGCGGCGCCAGCACCCGCTCGATCTCGTCCCGCAGCCGCTCGCTGAACGGGCTTGGCGGCTGCGACGGATCCCGTATCGGCAGCACCAATACGGTCCGGCTTCCCGGTGCATCCTTACCTTCGAGCCCCGGACGCCGTTGCGCAGTGACCTGCACATCGGCCAGCCCCAGCCCGGCGGACATCAGTGATTCCCGCAATGCCTCCGCGCTGAGTAACCCCTCGCGCGTCCGACTGACCTTTCTCGCCCGGGTCAGCAACTCCGTCAGCCCATCGCAGTCTCGCCCGGGCGTCGAGGCCGCGATATTCGTGCCGAACACAACGCCGGCAATCGTCCATTGCAGTCCCGCCGAGACCGCGCCCTCGGCGCCACTGGTGCGCCGCACCGGTCCCATCCGGATCTGAGCGCCCAACGGCACGACTGGCCCGTTGATCCCGTTGCCGAAGACGATCCCCTGTTCGGTGAGCATATAGTGCGGGTCCCCCGGACCCGAGCTCGTTAGGTCCTCGCGCCGTTCCCACCGGGTCTCGACCCCGCCGACGTTGGTCTCGATCACCAGGGTCCGGTCCCGATTCAGGACGTCTGAGGTCTCCACCTCCACTGTCTGATCCGGCAGACCGGAGCCCTCGCCAATCACGCCACTCGGGTCGTCCCAACCCTCCCGCGCCGGCAACACGTTCAGGCCGATTCTTGTGATTCGGACCGACCCCGGCCTGAGTCCCTGATCGAGCCGAAGCCGGAATCGACTGGCATCCGGTCCCTCGGCGTTGACGCTGGAAGGGTATTCGGGGCGAAACAGGATCACCCCCGAATGCCTCAGCCCGCCGGTGCAGTCCAGGGTGTCCAGCACCCGCCAGAAGCCGCGGGAATCCCACTGCTCGAGCACAACCGGCTCCCAGTCGGCGGCGCCCATCTCTGCAGAAACCGCGAAGCCCAGCGACACGGGTCCAGACACCGCGAGCGGCACGATCGGCTGCTCGAGCTCGATCTCCAGCATCTGCGGCCCACCGCCCCAAGCGGGGAGCAAATCCACTGGGTCTCGACCCTCGGTCAGTCCGTCGCCGAGCGGTTTTCGCACCCCATCGGTCCAGGTCGACATCCCGTTGATCCCGGTTGCCACAGTGCGGACGTCTCCCATAAGCGTGAACCGGGCCTCCACCGCATCCGGTGAGCGGATCTCGGTTCCCTCGGCGAAGCTCATCTCCTGCACCCAATCCTTAGGCCATATCAGTATCTGTGCCGCTTCCGGTCCGCGCGGCGAGATGCCCATCAGCCGGGTGAATGCGGTCCGCAAGCTGTCGCCGACGAAGCCGATCCGATAGACCTGCTGGTCCACCAGCCAGGCGATTAGGTCGATCAGCGTGATGCCGGGGTCGTGGAGGTTGTGGTCGGTCCATGCCGGCGCATAGCGTGGAATCAGACCCCGGCCATCCTCGACCAGCCGATCGAATTCGATGTCGTCGAGCTCGGGCACGATGGACGTCATGCCAAGGCCTCCCCTTCGACGAGCACCGTCAGATCGGAGGTCGAAGCGGTGGTGATCACCTCATTCGGCAGCACATCGCCCAAGCCTCGGCCATTCGGCATGACGATTTCGACATCCACCACTCGATCAAGTGTCTCTAGCTGCAACAGTGCTCGGCGGACATCCGTGGGCCAGAGGCTGCGCCCCGGCGGCCAGCCAGTCCCGTCCGGTCCGCCCAACGCAGCGTGAAGGAAGGTCTCCAGGCGCGCCCGGGCATCCGTTTCGAGTGCCGCCAGCGCCCCAGGACGCGCCACGAGTGTCACCTTCACCGTCACCGGCACGAAGGCGGCACTAACCACCTCCAGGCAGGCTGGCCCGTATGCGTCACTCATCCTCGCGTGCAGTACCCGGCGCAAGTTGTCCCGCTGAGCGAGCGAGTACTCCGGCGTTCGATTCGCCCCCCGCGCCAGCACGATCAGGCGAACCCGCCCCGCTGGCGCGTTCGGAGCGAAGGCCCGGACCTGAGCGATCTCGCTGTCGTTGTCTCGGGCCAGCGCCTCCAGATCGGTCAGCGATAGACCTTGCCCGGCGTGGCGCAGGACCTGGGGCATCCGCGCAACCAGCTCGGAAGGGGACGGGGGGTGCGTTCCGCCTGCGATCGGAGCGGGGGCCAGCACCATCTCGACGCCTTCGACGCTGCCCTGCAGTGCTGCCTTGGCAAATCCGGCCGTCTCTACCCGCTCGCCGCCGCTCTGATAGGAAAAGGCTCGGATATTGTCCCGGCCCGCGGGAACGATTCGCCCGTTTTGGTCATCGCCGAAGCGCAGTCGCCCATCGGAACTTAGGAGATACACCCGCGCGTCAGCCGGCTGGTCCAGGAGGCTATCCACCTGGCGCCAGAGGACCCATTCGCCGGGCAGGTTCGGCACCTCGTCCACCACGGGGGCCGGCTCGCCTTTGCCCCCTGAGGCACTTAGATCTGCCGCTTCCTGGTCGCTGAGACGCTCGCGCACGCGAAGCTCCAGCGAATCAGGCAACACGGGTGGCTTCAGGAGCGTCAGCTCCAGGTTCGGCTCCCCCGCCGAAGACGTGAGCAGCTCCTGCCGAATGGTCTCTGCCTGCACGATCGAGACCCCATTGAGCCAGGTCCCCGTGAGCGCCGGCGCCCAGTCGCCCAGGTCCTCCACCCGCATGCGAAGCCAGTGGAGTGTCTTGCCGAACAGCAGCACCTGCGCAGACCGTTCGCCCACGTTGAACCGCAGGAGGCCGGTCCGGTGCAGGCCCTTGGTCGTGTCTTCGCCGGTCAACGGGGCCGGCACCCAGGCGTTTTTCGGGCCTAGGGTCTCGAGGATCAGTTTCGCCGTGCGGTCCTGTTCGCGGACCTGCACGAAGAGGCTGGCCGGGCCTGGCTCGAGGGATCGGGTCGTGCCCATCAGAATTGCCCGCCCGCCGCCGGTGCCAAGAGGCTCGGCCATCGCACCCTCGAACATGGCGAACCGCGCGCCCGAGAGTCGGTTGGCCGAGGTCTGATCCAGGTCCCGCAGATTGTTTCGGGCCACCACCTGAGCCGGCGCGTGCTCGGGCGGCAGCTTGAACCAGGCCGTCACACGGGCCACCTCGGGCGGGCGCAGCTCGCTGGTATCGACCACGACCTTCTGCTCGCTGGAGTCGGTCCCGACCTCCGTCGTGACCACCTTGTAGACCGGCTTGCCGTAATCCCCGCCGACGAGCCGGGCGCGAATCCAGTAATCCTCCTGCCCGCCGATCTCGGTCTGGGCCAGATCGCTAGGCACGATGAAGGAGACCTCGCCCGAGCGTGAGAAATCGGCGGTCGTGTCACGGAAGTTCTTGTCCAGAAGCTTCCATCCGTCGCCGTTGAAATACTCCCAGGACAGCTCTGGCGCCGAGAAATTGGAGGACAACACTTGGAGCTGGGGTACTTCAGCCACGATGCTTGCGCCGACGAACTTGACCAGATCGCCTATGTTCGGCGACGGTCCATCCCAGCCGCCAACGAGCACCGTTCTCTCGTTCGGCAACGCGCCGAGCACCTCGGCCGCAGCAATCCTGCCGGGCTGTGCGAACAAGCCTAGCCCTGCCGGATCTTCGGCAAGTGGCAGCGGCCCGATTCGAACCAGTGTCCCCTGCGCCGCGCTCGCGGTACGCGCAGCCGTTTCGGCCACTGTCTGTATCTGCTGGCATACTGCGCCATCGTCACCCGCCATCAGGTCCCTCAACTCGTCTTTCTCGGTGACGATCAGTTCGTCATCGGCAGACTTGGACTCGACGGTGAAGATTCCGTGGCGGCTCGTGTCATTCTCCGGCCGTATCAGCAAGCTCTGACCGGTTTCAATCGTGCCCGCGTCGTCTCCCGTAAGCCGACCATCGTCTTCACTGGTGGTATCAAATGTCAGCCCTAAGGTCCCGCTCTTCGCCCTTAAGACACGCACGGGCTCAGACCAGTCCGTCTCTCCCATATCCAGCTTGATGACGTCCGCGCCTGAGGCGGTCTGATCGAAGGCCATGACCTCTTCGATCGCCCGCTCCGTTGCGCCTTGGAGCACGCGCTCCAGCAGGATCAGGTCATAGTCATCTGCATCCGGGTCATCTGCATCCGGCGGGCTGGCCTGCTCCGCAATGATCGAATCCGCCGCCTCCTTGACCGACACCGAGGGATTGATCGGGAGCCGCACGAGCGTCTGATCGTCCGCACCGAACGCGATGAGCGCTTGGTCATGTTGGTCATCGGGCGGGAAAATCCCCGCTGACACATGGGAGAGGGGGCCACTCAGCGCCACGTCCTCCGACAGTATGTGGCGCGCGACCTGTCCGGTCTGAGGCGCCCACTCGAAGGCCAATCCCGCCCCGGGCGGGCTCTGGTAGCCGAGCACATGCGGCAGCGTGTCGTCGCCCTCGCTGAGCCCACGCACCAGCCGCAGCTCGGCACCCGCGTGGATCTCGAGCGCCGAGTCGCTATCCCCCTGCAGCGTGAAGCCGTCGTCCGCGATGGTGAACTCCCAGAGCTGCAGGTGGCTTGTCTCTGCGGACAGACCCGCGACCAGCAGGCGGTTGTCGCCCTCCCGCTCCATCCGCAAGCCGGCCGGACGCGCACCCGGTGCCAGTCGTATGGTGTCCGACGCGCCATCGTGCAGCGCATCCCAGCGAGGATTCTCGCCGTCGAGCTCCGTCCGCAGGACCCAGACTGCTCCAGAATCGTCCATCGCCAGGAATGCGGCCTCCTGGTCCTGAGGGTTCTCCGTTCGGTCCACCGAACCATCCACGAAGGCCAATACTGGATTGGGCGACAGCGTCGGCGGATCCATCGAAGTGATGATCTTGGCCCAACTCGTGGTGGTGGCGTGGGCATCTGGGCCGATCTTGAGCCAGTGCAATCCCCCCGAGGCGGCACTCACAATAAATCCATCGAAACTGAAGTGATTTGGCCCGAGCACCGGAACCGCGACCAGCGCCGGGTGCTCCGCGTCTTGCAGTGCGCCTTCGGGGAGCGCAGGCAGTTGGTTCCAGCTCGCCACCGTCACGGCATTTCCCAGACTGATTGACCCACCGCGACGGATCTGCACATTCGCCGCAACCAGCTCGCCATCGCTGACTCGCGCGATGACAACGTCGTTGGCGTAGACCACGACCTCCGTCCCGATTGCTGCGGGCAGCTTGCTCAAGCCGTAGGCCGCGATGCCAGCTTCCGGCTCCAGCGGGAGAATTTCCGTGGAGCCCACCTCCTCGGGTGGTCCGCCGACCTCGCGCCAGAGCTGACGCCCCTCCGTCAGGTCCAGCACCTGCAGCCGCCCGTTCAGGCCAATGCCATACGCGTGCCGCTCGGTGTCGGTGCGGAGTGCCATCGTGAGCGCGGCCAGGGTCGCGTCCACCAGGTCGAATTTGAGCGTGGCCACGGCCTTCGGCTTCGTGAATACCTCGGGGGCGGCCAAGGCGAAGGTATCGAAGCGCCGCGGCTCGGCGCCGAAGGGCAGGAAGGCCGAGGTGACCGGCAGCGGTGTGCTGTTATAGGCGGCCTGCGAGACGGTGTCGTTCGATGCATCCTCGGGCTCTTCGGTTTCGATCCCGAGGGTCACATGCTCCAGTTCGGCTGCTTCCGCGGTCAACGGGTGAGCTCCGTTCTCGGGAGCGATCGGGTGCTGCGGCCGGATCCTGATCCAGCGCGACTTTTTCTCGCCCAGCTCCAGCTCGTCCACCGGGCCGATCCAGGACTTGTAGAGCCGCAGGTCGCTGCCAGGACCCGCCAGTCGCACCAGTCGGTGCCAACGCGGCGCCTCCTCGGGCTCGCCCGGTCCCTCCCGCGTGCCCCAGATTTCGACCTCCACCGCATTGGGGGATAGAATGTCGGCAATGGACCCCGGCTCGAAACGCAAGGTGATCTCTGCCGGCTCCTTGACGTTCAGGATGTCCGCGTCCCCGACATAGAGCCCGTGCTCCTGCCGGTTCGGCATGGCGAAGGCGTCGAGCCAGACCATGCGCTCGATCGCGGTCACGTCGTCTACGGACAGCCCGGTGCCGCCCACCGGCGCCTTCAGCGTCGTCAGTCCGTCCTCGGAGAACTCCGCGACCTCCAGAAACACCGGATCAGCGTCGCCAACCGTCACGCGCAGCAGATCGTCCGGCAGGATCCCCACCGGCGGCTCGATCGAGATCACCGTCGCCTCCGGCCCGGCTGAGGCCGCGAGCCGATAGACGGGTCGCGGCGTCAAGTCCGGCTCCAGACTCGTCACCTGGGTAGGCGCCAGCTCGAGCCGATCCGTCGCCGGGTCCACGGTCGCGAGCCGATCGATCCGCGCGGGCTGGATGCGCAGATCCTCCAGCGTCTCAAAATTCTGGGACTCTCCAGCCAGCGTCTCAATCTCGATCCCGGTCCGGGCGCGAGCCAGTACCGGTGCGGTCTTGTCCTCCTTCAGGGCAAACACCGATACTCCCTGTGCCGCGACGGGGCCGGGCGGGGCGATGTCGAACATCTCCAGAAACGCCAACGCATCGCGCTGTGGCGTCTCGTCGAGCCGCCTAGTGGCCTCCTCGCCCAGGCGCGCTGCAACCTCGACGATCGCCCGGTCCGCGCCCTGGGTGTCCTGGGCACCACGCCAATCGGGGGCGAGCGCCGCGATGTCCCGCAGCAGCGCCTGCCGCAGCTCCGAGACGCGGCGCGGATCGACCGGCGGATAGTCCGGCGCCCGGGTCATGCGGCCTCCCGGAAATAGAAGGGATACACGAAGTTGCCGACCTGGTTGGTCGTGCGCATTCGGTAGCTCACCTCAATGGCGAGCCTTCCATCCCGCGCGCCGTTGGTGTCCACATCGACCCGCAGCACGTCGATCCGCGCCTCGAACCGCACCAGCGCCTCGCGCACCACCCGCTTGACCTCGGCCACCAGCGGCGAGGAAATCGCCTCGAAGGTCAGCTCGTGGATGCCGCAGCCGAATTCGGGTCGCATCACCCGCTCACCCTGCGCGGTGCCGAGAATGATCGCAATAGACTGCTGGACGTCGGTCTCTCCCTCGACCATCTCCACACGGCCCCAGCGAGGGTCCAGGGTCACGCCCCGCCGCTGATCCGGCGGTGTCCCGAATCGCCAGCCACGCCCGAGGAAAGGCGGAAAGCCTTGTCGGTTGAGCTCAGTTGCCATGGGCGTTACCCGATCAATACGTTGAATGCGCCTACCGCAATCGCGTTGGGCGGACCGGCCTCGACGACCTGATCGCCCTGCCGCGCCGCGAAGGCGCCCTCGATCCGAACTGTCGTCGAGCCCACCGCAACGGTGCCGCTCACATGCGGCACGATGCCTGTCGTCAGCGGACAGGTGTGGACGTCGATCCCTGCCCGCCAGGCGGGCATTCCTCCTATCCTGACCGTCGTCGCACCCGGTCCGGGGCCCAGGGGCGTGCCATGGCTCGTCAGATCGTTCACACGCGCAGCGGGCTGTCCCATCAGTTGATCTCCACCATCGTCCCTTGGATCTTGCAGGTGGTCCCGGCCTTGATCTCGAGCTGGCTGGTGGCCTGCAGCACGACGTTCGTCCCCTTCAGCGTCAGCTTTTGGGTCGCCTCGACCGTGACGTTCCCGTCCTTGATCTCGACCTTGTTGCCTTGCCGGTCTTCCAGGACCGCCTGCCCCTCGGCCAAGTAGACCCGGCTGCCGTCTTCCATCGTCAGCTCGATCTCGTTGGCGGTGCCGTCGTCGAAGCGCAGCTCGTGGTTCGAGCGACTGCGTATCAGTCGCCGGTCGTTGTTGCCGTCGGAGTTTGTCTCGGGTGGGGGCCGCCGGCTGTTCCAGACGGAACCCAACACGACGGGGTGGGAGGCGTCCTCGCCGATGAAGCCGACCAGGACCTCGTCGTCGATCTCGGGTAGAAACCAGGCGCCGATCTCCGGGCCTGCCATCGGCGTTGCGATGCGGGCCCAGAAGCTCGCCTGATCGTTCGAATGCAGCTCAAGCTTCACGCGAACCCGGCCCAGGCCGTCCGGGTCCTGGTTGTCCGTGACCCGGCCGAAGGCCAGCCCACGTGGGAACCCGTCCGCCGCCCGCTCCGCCTCGCCGGTGCCCGCCATCATGCGCGCCATGTTGCTCATAGAGATGGCTCCTGGACCGTGAGCGAGGTGGTGAAGCCCCCGCCCGAGATGTCGTGCACGACGCCGCTGACCCAATAGGTCTTGGAGAAGCCCCGTCCGAGCCCCTCGAACGCGATGTTCATGTCTGGTCTCAGCTCCGGCAGCCCGATGCACTCCGCCGTGCCGGTGACGAAGTCCTGGGCGCGCTCCTGGAGGATCGCCAAGGCCCGGGCGTCCGCCTCTGCCTGGGTGTGCACGCCCGCGCGCACCCGCAGGACAGGCTGCGCGGCCAGGGCATTCGCCAGCCGCTCCGGCCCGCTTTCGTCGCCCGATTCGCGCCCGTCCTCCTGACCGCGCTCCGCCCGTCCCACAATCTGCTGACCCGTGGTGGCCGAGGTCCCGACCACCTCCACGGCTGCGATCTGCTTGGCGAGATTCGCCTCCGGCGAGAAGGTCGTGAGTCCGCCGCCCCAGGGCAGGGCGATCTCCGCCGTGCGGTCGCGCTGGCGGGGGCCGAAATAGAGCGTCCGGTCGTCGACGTAGAAGGTCGCCGAGTTGCGCTCGGCCAGCTTCTCCAGAAAGGCTAGGTCCGTTTCCTCATTCTGGTCGATGCGGGGCTTGGTCGGTGTCGTCGCGACGATGTCGGTGTCGAGCCCGTGGTCGGCGGCGATGTCTGCGACCGCGTCGCTGTCCGGTACATCCTCCCAGAACCGCGTCTGCTTGCCGATGGTCAAGGGGTAGAGCCGGTCGTATCCGGCGATCTCCAGCGATGGTGTGCCACCGGCCCCGAAGGTCGTCTTCAGCTCCGTGACTGTTCCGCTGAGTACAGTCTCCAGCCGCGCCGGCTCTCCGTAGCCGAGCTTGATCTCTACCTCCACGCCGAATTGGAAGAGTTCGAGAAGGTCGATCCGCTCCTCACTCTCGCCAGCCACGAACTCCCGGTGTTCCCAGCTGAAGGCGTTGGTCACGGTGATCGAGAACCGCCCCGCGGCCTTTTCTTGCAGGTCCACCTTCACCGAGGCCACGGTCAGGAAAAGATCGCGCACCAGGTCGTCTCCGCCGACGCTGACGACGAAGGCCGGAGCGAAGTAGTCGCCGTGCTTCTGCTCAAGCGTTTCGACGTCCACTCAGGCTCTCCCTGGTTGAGAACTCTTCCAAGGGCGGCACCAGCACCACGTCACCGGGCTTCAAGGTGCGCGGATCCTCCACCCGGTTGTATTTCGCGATCTGGCGCCAGAAGCGGGCCTCGCCGTATTCCTGCGCCGAAAGCTGCCACAGAGTCACGGCGGTCGGCCGGAAACCCTCGACCTTGCCCAGCACCCGCTGCTTGGTCTTGTCCGCGGAGTTGCGGCGCGGGCTCTCGAGCTGCTCGGCGATGGTCCGGTACTGCTTGAAGGTGACAGACAGGTTCGCCCGCACCGGCGTCCCATCGCCCAGAAACATCGTGAAGCGCTGGCTGATCTTCTCGACCACGGCGCGAAAGGCGAAGACCCCCCATTTGAATTCGACGCGCGGCGGCGCGTGCGTATCGGCGTCGATCGTCAGCATGTCGGTGAACTGTCGCGTATCGTCCGAGACGTCCCTTCCGCCTCCATCGGTGTAGGTGTCGAACAGCAGATCCATCGTCAACACCTCGGCCGTGCCGTTGACGAATTGCAGGATCGGGTTCGACAGCCCCGGGACCGGCGTTTCCTGAAAGCTCGCCCCGTACTCGACCGCATACTCAGTCGGGTTGAAATGGACGGTCAGCTCCTGGTTCTTATTCCGGCCTTCGAGAATCTTGACGATCGCCTTGACGAGTGGCGTAGCCATGGATCAGCCCCTCCCCCGGCGTTCCCGCTCAATGCTCAGGCGCTTCTCGAAGCGCTGCCATAGGACAGTGTCGAGCTTCGCGATGTCGATCTGGGGCGATTGGGGCACGGGCACCGGTGTGGCCGTGACAGGGGAATGGGAGGCTGGTGGCGCGACCGCCCCTTCCGCCCGAAACACGCGCTCCGCCGGCACATCTGCGCGACCGGTCAACCTGGGTGCATCCGACCTTTCCGACCGAAGCACGCGGCCGACTCGAGAAACTTCGCGGCCGGGCGGCCTAGGCGTTTCCGACGGCGCTGGAGCGAACTGTCGTGGCGCTGGGACCTCCACGGCGGGAAGCCTTTCGGGATGTGTCACGCGTGGCTGAACCCATGGCTCGGCCGCTAGAGGCGATCGCTTCGGAAACTGCTCCCCCATCTCTTCGCAGAGAACGCGCATACTTCGTTGCGTAACGGTGGTCGTGAGGGCTTGCAGCAATCGCAGCTCCGTGGACCGAAAGGCCGTTTGGGCTCGGTTCGTCGCAAACGTCGGCCAACGCCGAGGGAACTGAGTCTCCTGAATACCGACCGAGGACGATTGGGACAGATGCCTTTCGATCCGGCCCGGAGAGACGTCTCGAAGTTGGCCCCCGGTGAAGAGCGACGAGTCGCTCGGCAGCGGCTTGAGGCGCCAGACTACGTTGCTGCTCAAGATCCGTTCCGCAAACACCGCCGACGCGCGTTCCACGAGCAATTCCCGCGGCGCCAGGCGGGCCCCGCGCATGCGAGCCAGCGCCGGCCGCCATCGGATCTGGAGCACATGCCGCCAGTTATCTCGCGAGGTCTCTCTCTCGAGTTGCCTTAGTCGCTCGACGCCCTGGCTCCAGTCTTGCCAGATCAGGGAGAAGCGAGGCGACAGCGTGAGATTGGTCACCACCAGATGGGTCAACGCCGGCGATGCCGTGGCGTGGGCCAGCGACGACGCCCGCTCGCGGCGAAAGTGCCGTTCCACCCTCGCTCTACGTGCCTCGGCAGATCGTGCCGGACGCCGTTGCCGACGCAAAGGCCAGGCCGAGTCGATCAGCCCAAACCCACGCGCCGCGATAATCGGCGCCCGAGGCAGGATGCGCGCAGTCGCTGTCATTGCCTCGTCAATCCGTGATGGACCAGCTCGAGCGTCTCCACCGCCACCCCGCTGCTGGAGGCATCTAGATCCGTGCCGCTCCACTTGGTCGGGAAGGCGTCCGCGCACACCCAGCGCCACGCCTCCTCGCCCGTCTCGTCGAGCAGTATGATGGAGATCGTGCGCCGCTCGATGTCGCCACGCACCACGTCCTCGTGCCAATCCCAGAACCAGGTGTCCATGAGGCCCCGCTTCAGGACCAGCGTGGCCTGCGTGGTCTTGACCGCGAGTTGGCGATCATGGTCGTTGACGCCGCCTTCGCGGTAGGGCTCGACCTCGGTCGTGCGCTCCAAGCCGCTCACCGACTGCACGCCCCCGCGGTCGAGGCCTAGCGCCTCGATCCGGAAGCGGAAACTGCGATACGGGTCTGACATTGCAGCGCCTCCTAATCAGAGCGTCTCGAGCGTCCGAGCGGCTGGCGTGGCGTCGAGTCGGCGGTTGATGGTGGATATCTCCGAGCACCATCGCCGCCGCTCGGCGTGGTCGAGGCCCAGGAGCTCTGCGCTCGACCAGTGAAAGTGGTACGCGATGAAGGCCATCTCCTCGTAGAGCTCGCCGAGGGGATAGAGCCTCAGGCTTCCCCCACGAGACCAAAGCCCTCCCGCCGCATGGCCGCCGGTGGAGCCTCCAGCGATCCCTCGGCCGTGCCATCGCCGTTGAACTGCTCGTAGAGCGCTTGGAGGTGGTTCAAGTCCGAGGCGAAAAGGCCTTCCACTATCTTCGTGTTGACGTCCGGCACGGACCCCAGCCTGGTGATGACGCGGCTCAGCACGATCACGGCGAGGTAGGCCGGGTTCTGCTTCACTCGCGGGTCCTTAAGCGGCAAAATCTCGTCGGCAGCCGTCGCGAGCCGCATGGTTCCCTCCTTGTGCAGGACCCCGTCGCTGTCCAGGTAGCCTTTCGGCAGCGTGAACTCGATTTCTGTTTGGAACACCATCGCTGCCCGCTCCCCTATTGAATCCGCCGGATGCCTTCATTGCAGAGCTCCAGGGTGTCGATCGCCACCTCGTTGCCCTTACCGTTCAGGTCGCTCGGGTCGTACTTGCAGGGCCAAGCCTTGGTGATCTCGAACGCCGCCTTGTCTTCTCCAGCCTCGTTCTGGATGCGGATCACCACGTTGCGCCGCGCATCTTTCAGCGGGGTCGCGTCATCGACTACCAGTTGATGCCAGTCGGCCAGATCCATGCTGTCGGTGATGCCCCATTTCAGGGTGATGTTGGCGTACTTGTTGAGCCCGTTGAGCTTGCGGACCGTGGTGATCTCGTCGCCCTCGCGATACTCGATCGGCTCGGTGGACGCATCGCCGATGGCCACCTCGGCAAATCCCGCCTGGTCGATGCCGTCGATCTCCAGCCGGTAGCGGAAATTGCGCAGCGGATCCTGTCTCTCTGCCATGTCGAATCTCCTGCTCTCGCATCAGCCCTTGGCTTCGCGGGTTTTCTGGAAGACGCGGAAAATGACGAATTCCGCGGGGCGTACCGGAGCGATCCCGACCTCCACGATCAGGCGGCCGTTGAGGATGTCGTCCTCCGTCATGGTGGCGCGCCCGACCGCGACCGAGAAGGCCTCCTCTTCCTTCGCCCCGAACAGGGCACCTTCGCGCCACTGGGTCCTCAGGAACAGCGTGATGGTCTGCTGGACTCGTGCCCAGAGTCGCTGGTCGTTGGGCTCGAAGACGACCCATTGCGTAGAGTTGTAGATCGACGCCTCGAGGAAGATGAACAGCCGCCGGACCGAAACGTACTTCCACAGTGCGTCACTCGACAGCGTTCGCGCCCCCCACATCCGGATGCCCCGTCCGGGGAAGCGGCGGATGCAGTTGACGCCGCGCGGGTTCAGCACCTCTTGACGCCCGGTGTTGATGTCGTATTCGAGGTCGATCGCCCCGGCGACGGGCACGTTGGCCGGCGCCTTCCACACGCCGCGCGTGTTGTCTGTCAGGGCATAGATGCCGCAGGCCGCGGCACCGGGGGGGACGAGTGTCTTCACCCCGGTGCGGGGATGTGGAACGTAGATCCAAGGGTAGTAGAAGGCCGCGTACTGGGTGTCGCGGAAGTTACGCGGCGAAAGCAACGGATCCGAGGTGGCGTTGAGCCCTCGCGCGGCGTCTAGCACCGCGAACCGGAACCGGTTGCGCTCACAATGGGTCACGATCGCGTTCTGGATGTCCCGCGGCCCGTCGTCGTTGCCGATGCCGGGCGCATGGACGATCGCCACGTCGCGATACTCGTCTAGGTTGAGCGCGGCGAGCCCACGCAAGTCAGTGGGATCGAGGATCGGGTCATCGTTCTCGTCGGTTTCACCTTCGAACTGCGCAACCGTAGGTTCGGCACCATCCGCGCCATCGGCCAAAGACTGATTGATGATCGGCTCGGGCTCGGGCTGCAGGGGGCCTTCTGGCCGCGTCGCATCCGGGTCGACGTCGACAAGCGTGATCAGCGCCGAGGTGGTCTCGGTGATCATTTTCTCCCAATAGGTCGGTTTGTCTTCGTCGAACGAGAGGTCGTCGTAGTCTTCGAGTAGAACCGGACGGGGTAGCCGGTCTTCGTTCGCAAACGGATCGAAAGGACCGCCCGGAACCTCGCGCGCCCAATAGGCCGCCTGCAGCCGAAAACCGATTGGGGCCGGATCGACTCCGCCTTCGGGGATTGCCTCGGTCGTGCTTCTCAGGACGCGTACCCAGATGCGGTTTCCCGCTGCGCCGAGGCCGTTGGCCTCGATGCGAAACCCCTCGGCCTCGAGGAAGGCGGTGGTCGCGCCCGTGCCGACGATACGAGCGATATAGCAGCGCCGCCCACCGTTGTCGAAAAACGACTTGATGCCGAATGGAAGGTACTTATTCGGCGCGAAGACGTCGCCGAATAAGCGCAGGAAGTCACTGTAGCCGGTGACCAGCCGGGGTTTCGTGGGGCCGCGCTCGCATTCGCCGAGGAATGCGGCGGTGCTGGTGGCCACGCCCTCGACGGGCTTTGGGCCACGTTCGATTTCCTCGATGAAGACCCCGGGTGCGAGATATTCAGGCATGTGAATCCTCCCTTATGCCGCGTCAGGGGCGGCCTCACGCTCGGCCAGAGCGCCTTTGGTTGCTTTGATCAGGTTCTTAGACTTGGCGGCAAAATCCGCCTCCGCACTCTTCAGCGCCTGTTGGGCAACACCCAGCGTGGCGTCCGAAGTCGCGGCCGCGGTCCGCGCCGCGCGGAATTCGTTCCAAGCCTCTAGGATTCGATCCTGGAGCGCGTCCGGCGCGATAACCTCTGGCTTGTCCTCGAGCACCTTGTTCAGGAACTCCTGCCCTGGCACTTGGCCATGACCCCCAAGCGCGAGCTTCCAATACGCCTCGCCGCGGTTCGGCCCGTTTCGCAGCTTCTTGATGTCGCTAATCAGGCCCTCGGCTAGCTTTAGCCGCTTGTCGATGCTTGCGCCGGGCTTGCGCCAGGTATCGAGCTCGGCCTTGGCATTCTCCAGCGCCTTGGCCTTTTCTGCTGCGTCATCTCGCGCGGTATCAACGGCCGCCTGGGCATCGTTCCTCGCGGTCTCGGCATCGGTTACAACCTTGATCTGCTCGGTCACGATCCCCCTGATGGCAGCGATCCCATTAGTACCCAGCACCGCGGTTAGCGCATTGATAAGCGCCTGGCTCTCGGCCTTCAGCTGCGCCTCTTTGTCCTGAAGCGTTTCGTGCAATTTCTCGTAGCTCGCGGCTGCGGCTTCAGCCTCGACGATCAGCTTTTCTAGGTCCGCGATGTCTTCTCCTACTTGCGCGGCCTCCGCCCGCGCAGCGGCAGCCGTCGACTGTGAGTCCTTCAGTTCCTGAAGTTGCTCCTGCAGGCTTTTCTCGGTCGAGGACTCGGAAGGCGTAGTCTCCGAGGCTCTGTCCTCAACGATAGGCACTGCGTCGTTGACAACCTCACTCATCGCATCCTCCTGACGTTTCGATTGAATTGATTGAAAGAGGGATGGCTCATGGGATTTCCACCTGCTCGGGCAGCACTCGTGTGCGCATGTCTTCGACGTCGGTGAGCAATATGTCGGGGATCAGAACCCCGCCAGGGTTCCTTGCGTCCACGAACGACAGGGTCACATCCGCCGTGATCGGAACCGGCACCGGGTCGGCGCCCAGAATGGGCGAGGGCGGACGCAGCCGGAGTGCGAAATTGCCGCGTTCGTTGGTCCGCGTTCGAAACGGGTCGGCGATCCCGGCGATGCGCCCCTCGATGACCTGGCCATCTACGGGGTCGCCGTTGCCTTGGCGGACGACCGAGCCGCGCACGATCATCGAGACGCCGTCCTCTATGGTGTCGGGTCGCCGGATCAGACGCAGGATCCGCGTATTCCGGTTCTCTTGTGGCGTCTCGATCTCGATGGGGTTGGGGCTGGGCGCGAAGTACCCAGCTGCCTTGGGGTCAATATGAACCGAGTGCTTGTCATTACTGAACTGCTGTTCCGCGGGGACCCAGCGCTCGACAAACAGGTGCCCGCTCAGTGAGCGCCTCGCGCGCATTCGCTGTCGGGGAATCGTGGCGGTCACGCCCCTGACGATGACTCGTCCGGTGAAGTCGTCGATTGGCGTGATCACCAGATCCAGACGCCACGCCCGCTCCTCGCGCTCCGATCTGGGATCGAAGCCAATGTCGAAGGAATGCGTCATGGGGTCGCTACCTGCAACAGACCGTCGCCGGGATCCCCGAAGACATCCGGTGCATCGGTTGAGGGCCCAGTGTCGAGCCGCCGCTCTTCCACAGGCCTCCCGCGGGCGATCTCGCGTGCGTCGATGAAGATCGGTGAGGCCAGATAGACGATCGAGGGCGTGTACGCCGCGCTGGGAAAGAGTCCCCAGATTCGGCTCAGCTCTTCCATCGAATAGGGCTCCGGCGTCAGGCGCACCTCCTGCCCCGGCAGCAAGGCCCCCCCCAGGGTCGGGTTTGCCTGCAGACCCGCGATGATCTGCCCCAGCCGCAGCAGCTCGCTCGGTTCTGCCGCACCGGCGGGGCGGAACACGCTGATGAGGTAGCGCAGATTGATCGGCAAGGCATCTTGCTGCGGCGGGTCTGCGGGCCCGCCTCCCTCGGGCAGATGGGAGAACCTTTGGGTGTTGCGTAGCTCCCGGTTTGGCTCCAGATGGAAGGGGAACACGGATGCAGCTCGGGCGCCGACTTGCGTCGGGATTGGCGGTCCCAGGAACACGAGATCGTCTGGCTGGCCGGCGCCCCCAAGCGCCGTGTGCAGAAGCTTCTGCAAGGCGAGCGTGGTCATGCTCAGTGCGTTACTGCTCACACCCGAGCCCCTTCCGATCGCCGGGGATCCTGCTTGGCCAACGCCTGCTCCGCGCTGAACATTCCGTTTTTCAGCAGCTCCGCCCGGGTCGCGGCCATTATGTGGCGCATGTGGATCTCGCCGCACCCCTCGGCGGCAGCGCCAAATGCCGCATTCACTGCGATCGATTGAATGGATCCCCCCGACAGCGGCAGGCGGCGGGCCAGGAACGCGGTGTCCACGTCGGCCGCGCAGGCGGCTGCAGCGGGGATCGCGAGACGCCAAATACGCTGGCGGTCGGCCGCATCGGGCATGGGGAAATCGACGACGAAGCGCAGGCGGCGGAGAAATGCTGCGTCGATATTTGCCTTGAAGTTACTGGTCAGGATCACTAGACCCTCATAGGCCTCGATCCGCTGCAACAGGTACGCGACCTCCACATTGGCGTACCGGTCGTGGGCGTCCTTGATCTCGGTGCGCTTGCCGAACAGCGCATCAGCTTCGTCGAACAGCAGCACCGCCGAAGCCGCTTCGGCCGCGGCAAAGCAGCGATCGATGTTCTTTTCCGTTTCCCCGATGTATTTGGAAACACAGCGGGAGATCTCGACCTGCATCAATTCGACGCCCAGGTTGCGCGCGATCACCTGGGCACACATGGTCTTTCCGGTTCCACTCGGCCCACTGAAGAGCGCCCCGACGCCGCGACCGTACGGGAGACGCGAGACGAAATCCCAATCAACCAGCACGCGGCTCGAATGCCATACATGCTCGGGAATGGCGGCGACCTGCCGCTTGACAGGCTCAGGCAGAACGATGTCATCCCACCCGAAGACCGTGGGTGCTCGCCTTGCCATCTCGGGGGCATGGCGGGTCGAAACGTCTCGGGCGGCTTCCAGGAGCAGCGCCTCGTTTGAGGAGTCCGCGTCCATGCGCCGCCAGCCAGCGGCCAAACGCACCACCAGCTCGATATCGCGGATCGGTAGCCGCAAGGCGCCAGCCAGACGCCGAGCGCCTTCCTCCGCCAGCGCCAGCCCCTGCTTCTCCGCCGCTGCCCGCCAGCGTCGCGCCACCAGGTTGGTGTTAGGCTTTTTCACCTGCACCGCCACCATATCGCTCATGATGGCTGGTATGTGGCTTCCCACCAGAATCGCCCCACGCACCAGCGCCGCGATATCCGCGTCCAATACCTCTGCTCGGCGCTCGGGATCGATCCTTTCGAGGTTCTCAATCATTAAGACCGCACCCTCCAACCGGGCCGCCAGAGCCCGATCCGCTACCGCGCTGCGCCAGTCGCCTCCCGCCGTCCATGCGGCACAATCCAGACGCATTGCGCGCATGCCGGAGGCGATCACTGCAGCCGCAACCTCGTCGCTCGCTGCCGAGCCTTCGCCGATTGCCACGACCAAAGGCGGGCTCGGGGCCTCAAGGATCTCCGACACTTGCGCCGCCAGCGAGTCCTCGGCGGGCAGCGCTTCGAGCTGCAGCCGCCAGTTAGGGCCACTGCGTTTGCGCACGCCGATCATCAGCGCCAAAAGCTCGGGCGCCACGCGATAGCCAGGCTGAGGTAGATCCTTTTCCTCGGCTCGAATCATCTGAAGTTGCGCAAAAACCCGTGGTCCACCCATCAGAGCCGCGACATCTGCGCCGACATACGCCGGGCCGATCAGCCGTGCCAGAGTCGTCGCATTGGGCCGAGGCGTTGCATAGTCGTTCTGCAGTATCCCGATGGCTTGCGCATATCGCTGATCCAGGTCCGGCGCCGCGGTCAGACACAGGAGCTTCATCTCGAGCGGATCCAAATCAAAATCACGAGCCAACCGCGTAGGCCATCCGGGAGCCACTGTCAGCGCGTCGAAGCGCGCTACCTCCTCTTCTCGGCTTACGCGGCCGAAGCTGGAAAAGCCGCGCACTAGATGTCCAAGGTCCCCAAGCCAGCCAGCACCAGCTTGGTCGCTGCGGTCCTCCCCCAGCTCATTGAGCGCACAGGCGAAGGCCGCGTCAAGCCACGCAATCACTCGCGATAGACAAGATGTATCCGCGCATCGGAACTCGGGCAGCACAAAAGGCTCGGATGACGGCACATCCGTGTCGTTAGAGATAACCTGCAGAGAGGGGGCCTCCGACACGAACCTGATCGCCGCGCGCAAGCGGTTACGGTCCACCTGTCTCAACGCGACCTGCATATCCCGGCCGTCGGCCGTGATCAAGATCACTGCTGCGGCGCTGGACCGGGGCAGGAATAATCTGTGGTCGGCGCCGTTGCGGACTTGCAGAATGACGATGACTGGTGAACTGCTATCCAATAGCGCGGCTGCCTCACGTTCGTCTTCAACGTGGCTAACTTCGAAGTCCGGCTCTTCACGAGCGAGGCTCGCTAGCCCCTCTCCAAAGAACCGCCGGTCAAACGGCCCGACTATCACTCGTCGCTTTGGCATCAGCTCTCCTCTTGCGTGCTAGCTCAAGGTTAGCCGACTGGCGACGGCGGTTAATGTGCCAACTGATGCGAACTTGGGCTAGGTCCGATGACGTCGAAGGCAGGCCGGTTGCTATACCGAATGGCATAGGCCGATAGGCACTACGCCCCGACAATAGCCCTTTGAATCGGACCTGATTCTGTGAACTGAATGAGCATATGACTCGCGTTGAGGGCACAGACGACTTCCTCAACTTGAACGGCGCGGTTGCGCGACGGGTGGAAACCAGGTGCGAGTTTCCCGTCGGTGTGACACAGCAGCGGCCGCTCGGGGCTGAGGGCATCGACAGCGCCTGAAAGGTGATGTGCCTCTGTCTGCAAGAGACCGCGGTGCTGTCCGGAGTCGATGAGGAGCAGCCTGGGGAGGTTATGCTCAAGTACCGAGAGCGCGCTGCGAGCGCAACCTGGTGCGGGAATTGGCGATAGGCGAATTGGCCCGCCGGGTGTCCCGAAGGCGGGCCGGCACAGAGTCGATTCCT
>NZ_JAJDNA010000109.1 GCF_022340925.1 Thiocapsa sp. | reverse complement strand
GCCGCACCGTGCATCTCGCGGCTGACGAGCCCGGCGGTGACCTCCGCCTCGCTCCTCGTCTCACCGGGAAACCCGAAAAAGAACTGGAGATTGAATGCGATCCCCAGGCGACGGCAGTCGTCCAGAATCCGATCGATCTCGCGTTGTTGCACGCCTTTGCCCATTCGCTCCCGGACACCGGGATCATAGGACTCGAGTCCGAAGATGAGGTTGACGCAGCCGGCATCCCTCAGCTCGCCCAGCAGCGCCGTGGTCAGCGCCTTCTCGAACCGGACCTCGCATTGCCAGGAGATCGCAGGACCCCGCTCCCGCAGCCGCCTGGCCAGCGCCGCTAGGGTTGCCGGTGCCACACAGTCGTCGCCGAAGGCGATACAGGTGCTGCCGTGCCGGGCATTGAGGGTGACGATGTCATCGTGAACGAGATCCGTGCTCCGAGCCCGATAGCTTCTGCGCATTGCAGGCGACACCGAGCAGAAATGGCATTTCCCCCAGTAGCAGCCGCGGGAGGTATTGAGCATCAGGACTGGATAGGGCGAGAGGTAGCGCTCCAGCGGCAGGCCACGATAGTCCGGGGTGGGCAGGGCGTCGATCTCCTCGGGCGCGACCGGATTTCGCCTGATCCGATCGTTCTCGCGGTAGACCAGATTCGGCACCCGGTCCAGCGGCCGCTCGCCGGCCAGGGCACCCAGCAGGGCGACCAGGGCGCTCTCGCCCTCGAAGGGGATCAGATAGTCGCACCAGTCGAAGACGCCTGGACAGTCCTCGATGCGGTCGTACCAGCGGCTGACGATGCTCCCGCCGAGCACTACCGGGACGCCAGGCATCCGTCTGCGGATCAACCGGGCCAGCGTCACCGCGGGTAGCACCTGGGTGCGGTAGGTGATCGAGATCCCGACCAGATTCGGGGTGGCAGCCTCGATCCGCGACAGCGTCTCGCTCGCCAGAAAGTCGATGAATGGATTGCTCCCGGTATTCTCGGCGTATGCAGTCAGCTCGCCCGGATCGGTGAAGTCCGGGGCGGTTGCGTTGGAAAAGCCGATGCGAATCGGATAGCTCACCGCCGAGTGGATCTCCAGGGCCTCGTCGACCAGGCGCTTGCACCGATCGAGCCTGCCGAGGTCGGCGAAGACCGACGGATCCCTGAGGCCAAGCACCGCCCAGTCGATCCCCCGCTCGACCATCGGTCCTTTGAGGGCGGCACTGATCAGAAAGGCGTATTCGACGGCCTGTTGCTCGGCGAGAGATGGCTCCTCGTCGAGTTGCTCGAGACGTTGACGTATCTTCTCGCCCGCCTCCCGGACCTTCGGACCATTCAGCCGATCGAGAACGAACCCGATATTGGCGTCGATCTGGACCGATTCGAATCCCGCCCGCTCGCGAAGAAAGGCGGTCAGGGCCGGCAACGCGGAGTACGGCTGACTTGGATCCGTCAATGGCGGGAAGATCAGGACCGGTCTCATCGATGCCGCTCCAGTCGTAGCAGACCCCGCCGTTCCAGGTCGACGAAGAACCGCTCGGTCTCGTCCCGGTTGGATTCACCCACGGCCATCAGGATCTCCTGGACGCTGAAACGTCCATCGCAGGCGCCCAGAAGCCGAATGCCGTCGTCCCCCACCTCCACCAGGCGCTCCTGCTTGGGGGAAAACACATAACGGGTCGGGCACTGGCGCAGAGGGACCGAGCTGCCTGTCTGCGATCGGTCCCGAAGCTGCTCGCGAATCTGATCCAGGTTGAATGCCAGGGTGATCGGGATCAGGCCCTCGGAGCGCAGTGGGTAGAGCGACGCCGGATCCACCAGCTCGACCGTCGGCAGCTCAGTCTGCTCGGGTGGTGCATGCTGCCCGGGGGGCAGAAAGACGAGATGACACCTGGAGAGCAGATAGAGGTCGATCAGCCGACGGATCTCCGGTTGCGTGCGCACCTCATCGAGAAAGGCGACTGCCTCGCTCGGGCTCAAGCCGCGATCGACCCTGTAGTCCGAATAGATCTTCAGGTCCTCATCGCCGTAGGGGCTGATCTCCCCGATGCCGAAGCGCCTCGGTGTCCGATGAACCGGCGATCGCTGCTCCAGCACGAAATTGGAGAACGCGATATGGGTAATCTCATGCCGAAGTCGCTTGATGAAGTCGATCGTCTCTTCCGCCTCCTGTCTGGTCTCTGTCGGGAATCCGATGAAGAACATGACGAAGGTTCGTATTCCGACTGCTGCGCATGCCTCGAGAATCGCCTCGGCATGCGCTGGCGTGATCCCCTTCTCCATCAGGTCGAGGACCCTGCTGGAGGCGGATTCGAGACCGAGCATCAGCATCAGACAGCCACCGTTGCCGAGCTTTTCCACCATTTGCCGATCGACGGTACGTTCGAATCGAAACTCCCCGAACCAACGGTAGGGCAGCCCGTCGCGTTCGATCGCACCCGCAAGACCACGGGCAATACGGGGGGGGATGCACTCGTCGGTGAAGTAAAAGAGATCCACGCCGTGGCGCTCTCCCAGGTATTTCATCTCACGGAGGATCCCGTCGACCGGCTTGATGCGGAATCGCCGACCGAACAGATGATAATGGGAGCAGAATGCGCAACGTCTCCAGTAACAGCCTCGCGACCCGAGAATCGGTAGAACGACCCGCGGTGCGAGGTAGCGATTCAGCGGTAAGTCGTCGAACGCGGGGGGCGGCAGCAGCGCGGGATCCGGAGGCGCACCCGGCGGGACGAATCGCGGTATGTGCCCCTCGAAACGGAGCAGTCCCGGCACCGTCGAGAGCGGGTCCCGCCGCTGGAGTGCGCCGAGCAGCGCATCCAGGGGTTGCTCTCCCTCATATGGGATCCAGACATCCACCAGGTCGCTGAATGCGGCGAGGGCGCTCCACCTGTCTTCGAAGAAGCCCACCAGCCCACCACCGGCCACGATCAGGGTCCCTGGCATCTGCCGCTTCAACAATCGCGCCAGCGTCAACGCCGGAATCAGCTGGCAATAGTAGTTGATCGACAGCCCGACGACATCGGGACAATGGTCCCGTATCGTGGAGATCCGAGTCTCGAAGAAGGGGAGGAAGAGATTCTGCTGCCGATCCTCGATGGCCCGCAGTACGTCTGCGCTCCTCGTCGGCAGATAGCTCATCGAGAAGCCGCGCGGATACCAGCGCACCGGGTGATAGGCGGCGGAGACAAGCTCCATCCCCCGGCGGATCACCCGGGAGCAGCGCAGATAGCTGGCACTGTCCCGATAGGAGTCCGGATCCCTCAGACCATTCATCGCCTGCTGAATCCTGTCTCTCAAGAAATCGGCCGAGAGATAATTCTCGACCATCAACCGATATTCCTCCGCCGATTCGGGGCGAAGCTCCTCTGCCCGCTCCATCGCGGTGATCCGTTCGCCGATCCTGGTGGAGCAGATCTCGATGTGCTCCGCCGAGAGCAGGAAGTCATAGGCGAGGAGATTGAGATCGAGCAGCGAGACCTCGTGATCGCGCTGGCCGAGATAGGCCGCCAACGAGGGGATCCCCAGCGGCGGGTGAGCGGGATCCGACGCCGGCGGAAAGATCAGCAGGGTCTTCATGCAGCAGCGCCGACGGTGCCGGCATCAGCCCCCGTTCATGACGCGGTGCAGACAAAACGGGTTGTCATGAGCGGAGCCGGTGGCGCCGAAGGCCATGAAGACACATCCGCCCCGGCAGATCTCTCCGAGCTCGCATCCCTTGCAATGACCGTGCAGATCCTCGACCTTGAAATTCCTCGTATAGGCGAATGCCCCGGGACGGCTCCAGATCTCTTCGAGGGACGATTCGCGGATATTGCCCTCCACGAAGGCATCGTCCTGCAATGAGAGGCAACCCTTGACGTTCCCGTTGGCCTCGATGCCCACGTTCAGGCAGCCGGCAGAGCAACCGCACCAGAAATTTAGATTGCCGCGGTTGGGAGTCGCGCGCAGCACCGCCTCATGGTGCGAAAAGTAGCCGATGTTGTCTGCGACACTGATCGCGAGCCGCTGTCGTTGTCTGGCCGCGACGACAAAATCGGCGATGGCAGGCAGATCTTCCGGGACGATCATCAGCTCGGGGTGCCGCGCGAGCTGACCCATCGGAGATCCCAGTTGAAGGCGCCACACGTCGACCGCGTGGGAAACGAGCAAGTCCTCGATGGCTGGCAGCTCGGGGAAGTTCATCCGGTTGATATGCGTGAGGACATTGACGGGGAGCCCCTGTGCCTTGACCAGAGAGCATGCTTGGATGACGCGCTCGAACGAGCGATGGTTCCTGCGCACGTGGTTGTGGGTCTGCTCTAGACCATCGAGACTGATGGCGATTCGGCACAGACCGATGTCCTTGAATTCCTGCGCCAGCTGCTCGTCGATGAGCAGACCGTTGGAGATCAGAGAGACGTGGATACCGAGCCGGACGAGCGTGCGGGCGATCTCCCGCCAATCCTTTCTCAGAAGGGCCTCGCCCCCGGAGAGCGCCACCTTCTCGCAGCCCAGGGACTCGAGCTGATGGCACAGATCTAAGGCTTCATCGAGGCTCAGCTCCTCGCCCCTGATACGATCGCCTTCGAGATCGGAGGCGCAGTGGAGGCAGCGCATATTGCAACGCGAGGTGATCTCCCAAACGCAATATTTGGGACGCTTCTTGATGCTGTCCAGGATCAGTCTCACGTGGGACTCCTGCCTCGATTCCGGAAGCCGCCCGCGGCACGACCGGGTCGATCAACAGAGAGATCTCCACATGGCATGCCCTCGCCGTGTGGAGAGGCTCCGCGGAGCAGTCAAGCGACGCCGACCCCACCTCCCCCGCCATCGTTGTAGGCGATCTCATCGCCGAGGGCATGCTCCAGTCTCTTGGCCAGCTCGACATCCTTGACGGTGGCCCGGATGGTTTCGCCGATCATCGCCCTGAGATCATCGCATCTCCATACGTCGACGCTGACCTGCATTTTCAGTGGCATCCTCTTGATGCGCGATTCATCTTGGCTTGTCATGACAGTGGTCCTCCGAGGCTGCGTGTGGCCTGAAGAAGCATAGAAGACGCTTATCGGAACATCAACCTCGCGCAAAGTCGGTGGGTGCGACGATACTCGTGGAGCCGGAAGAGGCACTCGGGATGTTCAGAGAGATCACTGTCGTGCTGCGCGAGCAGCTACTGGAGGTCGTGCCGGATTTCGCCGAGCATCTGGGCGACGACGGCAAGGCGATCGAGAGCCACAGCACCGGGCAGGTCGAGCGTAGCAGCGGGGAGACATCCGATCCCGATGCCGACTGGAGCTGCCATGATCCCCAAGGCATCGATGCCGGGACCGGCAAGGCGTGGAGCAAGATCAAGCGCTGGTTCGGCTATCGCCTGCAGCTGATCGCCGACACCCGCTACGAGCTGCCGGTAGCGTTCGAGGTGACACTGGCCTCCCACTCCGGGCCAGTGGTGCTGCGTCGGATGATCCGCGCGAGTTTCGCCGAGACCCCCGAGCTGGCCGAGTGCTGTCAGGACTTCAGCGCCGATCGCGGTCTCGACAGCGGCGAAACCAAGGCGATGCTGTGGGACGCCTACCGCATCCGCCCGCTGATCGACACCCGAGAGCTGTGGCGCGAGGAGAAGCAACACCCCGACGACGACCCCTCCAAGCCGATCACACGGGCGCTCGATCCCGCGCGCGTCGACACCATCGTCTATCCGGAGAAGGGCACCGTGCACTGCATCTGCCCGGCCACCGGCGAGCAGCGCGACCTCGCCTTCCAGGGCTTCGAGCGCCACTTAATCGGGGGGCTCTCCACGATGACCATCCGCGCCGGCCTCGCCCTGGCCGTGATGATGGCGATCGACGCCTCCAGTGTCGGGGCATCCTGGCAGTAGACCCGGTGCAAGGAAAGGTGACTGAGTCGCTCATGGGCACACAGCCGGTCGATGGATGCTGTAGCCCGATCGATATCCATCGGGGGGATAGGAAGTTCGACCGCGCGGGCGGCTGAAGCAGGGGCGAAAGTAGCATCGCCGAGAGGGGCATCGCAAGCGTCGCGAGGCATCCCCGAGGGCACCGACGTGGATGGGCGGGGGCGAGGTAGCCCTGCCGGAGGGGGCCGAGAGTCGTGAGGTGTGGTTTGCCGGGGACTGGGTGCAGGGAGGTACGCATCGCTGGCGGGTGGCGACGACGGAAGGAGATTACCACTGCAGTTCCTGGTTGAAGACGTACTCGGGTGAGGGTTGTGCCAGGGCCTGCCAGTCCGGTCCGGGATCGACCGGCGGGTCGTCCCAGGCTGGCGGTCCGCGGGCTGGGGCGATGCGGGGCGGCTCAGCGGGCCTGCCAATATGGGTGAGAAACTGCCGCAGGGGGCGGTCTCGGTGATGAAGGCGACGACGCGTACAGTGTCCGCGAACCGTTGGATTGCCGCCGTTCTTGTTCACAAGGCCACCGTCCGTTCCGGGTCGTAACCGGCCTTTCGGGAGCGTGACCGCCAGCGTCTGCAACGCGCGTTTACCGGACGTTAAGGTGGAGTGAGCCAGTGACCGGAATTGGCCGACTGGAGCCCCTCGCCGGACCTAACATGGGCGTCGGCTTCGCGTCCTTTGCGGTCATCCCGGGCATCGGCGCCGAGCGTCAGGTACCCGCGTGGGTCAGTCGCAGAGTTGGCAGCGGGAAGTGGCCGCTTCAGAGCAGCGCCCTACTTGTCCGGGCGTTGCATTTGCTGAATCACGCGGTCTGCGCCCGCGTCTCGCTGGCGAGCGACGTACCGTCAGCACTCCGTGGCCTCGGCCATCTCCAGGACATGTTCCGATCTCAACGACCAGAAGCTGGGCGGTAGTCAAGGGTCGCGGTGCCCGAGGCGCAACTGCACGGCGCGTCGATTCT
>NZ_JAJDNA010000103.1 GCF_022340925.1 Thiocapsa sp. | reverse complement strand
CCCGCAGTCTTCGGGTCGGACCTGACGGGGCGGTTCGTTACACCCTGGTGGCCGAGGGCCGAAACGGGGCTCGCAATGTTTCGGTCGAAGGCATCCGCTGCACGCCGAAGGGGCGCTACAAGATCTTCGCCTATGGCTCCGGGAATCGGCTCGATCGGCTGGAGGGCTCTGACTGGCAGCCGATCTCCAGCGACCCTGGCGCGCGCTATCGCCAAGACCTTTGGCGCCACCATTTCTGCATCCCGCGCGGCTTCAAACCGCGCCCCGAGTCAGACATGATCCGCTCTTTGCAGGGCCGAATCCCGCCGGGCCAGAACATGGGTTTTCAGGCTGATTGACCCGGCCAGCCGCGGGGCAAACGTCTCCGATCGCCGGCCCCCGCCCGCTGGAGCGCTCGTCTGGAAACACCAGCGTCCTGGCCGCACATCTGCGATCGCGGTCGGGCTCGCTGTCCGACCGTAACGATGCGCCCCCTCGGAAGCCGCAAGGCTGGACCGGCGCAAACAGCCTCTCCTCGTTGACCTGTGACGATTGCACATCATCCCATGACCAATCCATTGCTCGAGACCACCGGCCTCCCGGCCTTCTCACGGATCCGTCCCGAACAGATCGAGCCCGCGATCGACACCTGCCTCGCCGATTGCCGGGCCGAGATCGCCCGCCTCACCCGCGAGGTGTCGGTGCCGACCTGGGAGACCTTCGTGGAACCCTTGGACGAGGTCGACGACCGCCTGAACCGGGTGTGGTCCCCCGTCGGCCACCTCAACGGCGTGCTCAACAGCGACGCCTTGCGCGCGGCCTACAACGCCTGCCTGCCCAAGCTCAGCGACTATGGCACCGAGGTGGGACAGAACGAGGAGCTGTTTCGCGGCTATCAGGCAGTCGCGGCCCAGGAGCATCTGAACCCTGCCCAACGCAAGCTGTTGGAGAACGTGCTGCGTGACTTCCACCTCTCGGGCGTCGACCTGCCGACAGACAAGAAGGCGCGCTTTAAGTCCATCAGACAGGAGCTCTCGCAGCTGACCACGAAATATTCAGAGAACCTGCTGGACGCCACCAATGCCTGGAGCAAGCGCATCGAGGACGAGGCCGAGCTGGCGGGACTGCCCGACTCCGCGCTGGCGCTCGCCCGTCAGAACGCCGAGCACCGGGGTCAGGACGGTTGGCTCTTCACCCTCGACCTCCCCTCTTACATGCCGGTCATGACCTACGCCGACAACCGGGATCTGCGCTTCGAGCTCTACGAGGCCTTCGGCACGCGGGCGTCCGATCAAGGGCCGCACGCCGGACAATGGGACAACGGCGAGATCATGGAGCGCATCCTCGACCTGCGCCACGAGCTCGCCCAGCTGCTCGGCTTCGCAACGTACGCCCAGCGCTCCCTGGCCACCAAGATGGCACGCTCACCCAAGGATGTGCTCGACTTCCTTCACGATCTGGCGCAGCACTCCGTGGGCCAGGCGCGTCGCGAGCTAGCGGAGCTGGAGGCCTTTGCTCGCGAGCAGCACGGGGTCGACCGGCTGGAGCCCTGGGATATCGGGTACTATTCGGAGAAGCTTCGGCTGCACCGCTACCGGATCAGTCAGGAGGAGCTGCGCCCCTACTTCCCGATCTCACGGGTCCTGTCGGGGCTCTTCGGGGTCGTCGAGCGCCTGTTCGGGGTGCGGATCCAGGAGGTGACGGGGCTCGAGACCTATCATGCGGACGTGCGATTTTTCGAGATCCGCGACAGCGAATCTGGGACCCTCCGAGGCCAGTTCTATCTCGACCCTTACGCCCGGCAGAACAAACGGGGCGGCGCCTGGATGGATGTCTGCACCAACCGCATGCACACCAGCCGCTGCGACCAGATCCCGGTGGCCTACCTGGTCTGTAACTTCACCCCACCGGTCGGCGGCAAGCCGTCCCTACTGACCCATCACGAGGTCGAGACGCTCTTCCACGAGTTCGGACATGGTCTGCATCACATGCTGACCACGGTCGACTACCCCGGTGTGGCCGGGATCAACGGGGTGCCCTGGGACGCGGTCGAGCTGCCCAGCCAGTTCCTGGAAAACTGGTGCTGGGAGCGCGACTCGCTCGACCTCTTCGCGGCCCATTGGGAGACCGGTGTGCCGATCCCCGAGGATCTCTACCAACGGATGATCGCGGCCAAGAACTTCCAGTCGGCGATGCAGATGGTCCGTCAGTTGGAGTTCGCCCTCTTCGACTTCCGCCTTCACCTCGAGTACGACCCCGCAAAGGGTGGGCGCGTCTACGAGATCCTCGAGCAGGTCCGCGATGAGGTTGCGGTGGTCCGACCGCCGGCGTTCCACCGCTTCGCCCACGGCTTCTCCCACATCTTCGCAGGCGGATACGCGGCCGGCTACTACAGCTACAAGTGGGCGGAGGTCCTCTCGGCGGACGCCTTCTCGCTGTTCGAGGAGAACGGCGTGTTCGATAGCGAGACCGGGCGATCCTTCCGGGAGACGATCCTGGAGAAAGGCGGGTCCGAGGACGCCATGACACTCTATGTGAGATTCCGCGGCCGGGAGCCGACCACGGACGCACTCCTGCGCCACTCGGGCATCGCGGCTTGATGAAATACCGGGACCTTCGGGACTTCATCGAGCAGCTCGAGCAACGCGGCGAGCTCAAGCGGATCCGGGTCGAGGTGGACCCCTATCTGGAGATCACCGAGATCTGCGACCGAACCCTGCGGGCGGGCGGGCCGGCGCTGTTGTTCGAGCGACCCAAGGGTTCAGGTATTCCGCTTTTGGGAAACCTGTTCGGGACGACCAGGCGGGTGGCGCTGGGAATGGGTGAGGAATCGGTCGAGGCGTTACGGGAGATCGGCAAGCTCCTCGCTTTTCTGAAGGAGCCGGATCCGCCAAGGGGGATGAAGGAGGCCTGGCAGTCCCTGCCGATCTTCAAGAAGGTGCTCGATATGGCCCCAAAGGTCCGGCGCAATGCGCCTTGCCAGGCGGTCGAGCTCAGCGGCGATCAGGTCAATCTCGATCGGCTTCCCATCCAGCATTGTTGGCCGGGCGACGCCGGACGCTTGATCACCTGGGGGCTGGTCATCACCAAGGGGCCGGAGAAGGCGCGGCAAAACCTCGGCATCTACCGCATGCAGGTGATCGGCCGCAACCGCGTCATCATGCGCTGGCTCGCCCATCGCGGCGGCGCGCTCGACTTCCGCGACTGGCAGAGCGCCCACCCGGACAAGCCCTTCCCGGTAACCGTCGCTCTGGGCGCGGACCCGGCCACCATCCTGGGGGCGGTCACCCCGGTGCCCGACACACTCTCGGAGTACGCGTTCGCCGGCCTCCTGCGCGGGAGCCGCACGGAGCTGGCGGCCTGCAGGGAGTCCGACCTCCAAGTGCCCGCCAGTGCCGAGATTGTGCTCGAAGGCCACATCGAACCCGGCGACCTGGCCGCCGAAGGGCCCTTCGGTGATCACACGGGCTACTACAACGAGGTCGATCGGTTTCCGGTCTTTACCATCACGCGCATGACCCAACGCCGCGACCCCATCTACCACAGCACCTACACGGGGCGGCCTCCGGACGAGCCGGCCATCCTGGGCGTTGCGCTCAATGAGATCTTCATCCCCATTCTGCAGAAACAGTTTCCGGAGATCCGGGACTTCTATCTGCCGCCGGAGGGATGCTCCTATCGTCTGGCGATCGTCAGCATCCAGAAACACTATCCGGGGCACGCCAAGCGGGTCATGATGGGCGTTTGGTCGTTCCTTCGCCAGTTCATGTACACCAAGCTCGTGATCGTGGTCGACGATGACGTCTGTGCCCGAGACTGGAAGGACGTGATCTGGGCCATCACCACCCGCATGGACCCGGCCCGGGACATGCTGATCATCGAGAACACGCCGATCGACTACCTGGATTTCGCCTCACCCGTATCCGGCCTCGGCTCCAAGGTCGGTTTCGACGCTACGAACAAGTGGTCCGGCGAAACGACACGGGAATGGGGCCGCCCGATCCGGATGGACCCATCCGTTCGCGAACGCGTCGACCGGATTTGGGCGGATCTCGAGATCGCGCCCGTGACACACCCGGCTGCACTTTAAGGAAACGATGAAGTCGTCAGCATTCCCTGTCCGGGGCAGGAGGACCTGCATGGTCAGGTGCCACGGTGCCTGAACATGGAACCTTCAGAGAATCGCGCCGCTCGAAAGGCAGGCTGATGATGGCCAGGATGGCCATGAATCAGCATCTCCTTAAGGCTCCTCCCTCGGGGCGAGCTCCGCCCGTTTGGAGCGCCCGCTCGCCCCGGCCGATCAAGAAGGCCGCAGCGCCTCAGTAGCGCCCGCCCCCACCGCTCCCGCGTGGACGCTCAGCACGCGGCCGCGCCTCGTTGACGGTGAGCTTTCGGCCCTTCATGTCAGTATCGTTCAACGCCTTGATGGCTGCGTCGGCCTCCGAGTTGTTGGGCATGTCAACGAAACCGAATCCCTTGGACTGGCCCGAAAACTTGTCCTTGATCACCTCGACGGCGGCCAGCTCACCAAACTCACCGAAGACATCACGCAGGTCGTCATCAGTCACGCTATAGGGCAGGTTACCTACATAGATCCTCATCGCTGTCTCTCGCGCTCGTGTGCGTTGAACGGACGAAGTCTGCCGAGCGGCCAACACACAAGCCGATTCGGCAGCGGGCAACACAGACCCCGAACGCAAAACCCGCTCGGATGGAGCACAGGCACGTGGCGGCAGCCTTGGTGGATCATATCTAAAAGGCGACAGGCACCGGACCGCCCGCCCTCGATCGAGGCACCGCGTCCCGGACCTCGAGTAAGCCGGGGCATTGGAGAAGGCAGGGGGATGCTCACCGACGGGACGCCGGGCCACTCGGTCCGGGGGTCACTATCCGAGCGGCTTGCAATACCGACGACCACCCCGGCACGCCTCGGGAGGGGTGTTGGCGCATCAGGCATACGTCTTTGGATAGGGACCCCGGCAACGGCCGCGATTGACTCCCAGCCAAAGCTAGTGGATCAAGCTCGGGGCGTCAACTCCGTTTAAGCAAGAAACGTGGCGCTCAAGACGGTCAGGCGGGGGGGTCGACAACCTGAAAACCCGCCTGCTCGATCGCAGAGACGAGCCGAGAGGCATCCAGCCGCTCACCGCGAATACGGACCAGGCCGGCAGCCAGATCCGGTACGGCTTCGCTCACGGCATCAACCCGCTCAAGCGCCGTCTTGACGCTGTTGACACAGTGCCCGCAGCTCATCCCATCGACCCGGAGGATGAGATCGGCAACGGTCGGGGGGCTTGTGGCAAATCGCCTCCGCACACGTCGCCCTGCCAGAAACGCCAAGAGACCCGTCAACGCCACGGCGCCGATTGTCCCGAGCCAATCGGCGCCGTGCGGATGATCGTGCGGCATGGCCGGGCCCGGTGCCTGCAGGAGGCTGTCGAACAGCAGTCCGAACAGGATGCTCATCATCGTCACGGTTGCCAGATAGATCCAAAGGATACGACCTCCCAGCGCGCGGTAGACGGCGCCGAAGGTCGCGACATTGGTCGCCGGGCCCGCCATCAAAAAGACCAATGCCGAACCAAGCGGCAGACCCGACGCGATGAGCGACGCCGCGATCGGCACCGAGCCGGTCGTGCAGACGTAGAGCGGCAGCGAGATCGCCAAGACGACCAGCATGCCGAGCACACCCTGGGACCAGACCTGCGAGGCGAAATAATCCTGCGGCAGGACGACGGTGATCGCGGCAGCGACGAGCACCCCAGCCAAGATCCAAAGGTCGATTGCGCCAAGCAGATCAAAGACCGCGTAGCGCAGCACCGTGCCAATGCCTGTTTTCCGGACCTCCGGCACGGCGCCCGATGGATCTGAGTCTCCCGGTCGAGCCTCATCGGGATCGAGCGGGCTCAGCCAGTTGACCAAAGCCCCACCGATCAGTCCGGTCAGGAAGGCCGCAACCAGCTTGAAGAGGGCAAAGGGCCAGCCCAGGAACGCGGCACTGACCAGAATTGAATCCACGCCGGTCTGCGGCGTGCTGATCATGAAGGCGGTCGTGGCACCCTTGGAGGCACCCTCGTTGCGCAGACCGAGCGCGGCCGGGATGACCCCGCAAGAGCACAGCGGCAGAGGCACCCCGATCAGTGACGCACGGGTGACGCTCGAGAGGCTTGGGCGGCTCAGCCCGCGGTGGACGAAACCGGTCGGGAGATAGACGTGCATGAGCCCGGCGATCAACAGTCC
>NZ_JAJDNA010000076.1 GCF_022340925.1 Thiocapsa sp. | reverse complement strand
CGGACAACATGGATCTGGGGCCGCTTCCCGACGGGTTGCCGGAGCCGCGGGCGTGACCGGGAGGCTTGACCTCGATCACGGCCACACGCGATGAACCCGGGTCCCCGTATCACGCGTGAGAAGAAGACCATCGCCGCGATGATGGTGATCTACTGCCGGGATCATCATGGCGGCGGCGGGCGGCTCTGCCGCGAGTGCGCGTCCCTGCTCGACTATGGCCATCGACGACTGGACACCTGCCCGTTCCAAGAGGACAAGACTGCCTGCAACCGCTGTGAGGTCCATTGCTACAGCAGCCACATGCGCGAGCGGGCGCGCGACCTGATGCACTATTCCGGCCCGCGCATGCTCAGGCCCCATCCGATCCTGAGCCTCTGGCATCTCCTCGACAAGCTCCGCCCGGCCCCGAAGCTGAAGGTCCGGCCGCATCCGAGCAGGAAGCCCTGATGCCATTCAGGAGCCTGCCGATTGTCGGGCCCAATCGCGCAGGGTGGCGCGCCGAAGGCGGTCGCCGCGCTCGGCGCGTCCGCCAAAGACCGCATCAGGTGTTGCGCCGATCCCCGTGCCAGCGGTGCAGCAGCAGCCACTCGATGAAGCTCAGGAGTGCGTAGAGGATGACGCCCATCAGGGCGAGGAGCATCAGTGCGGCGAACATCTTGGCGATCTGCAGCCGGTTTCCGGCCTCGAGGATGCGCCAAGCGAGCCCGTTGGTGTTGCCGGAGGCGGCGGCAAACTCGGCGACCACCGCACCCACCAAGGCGAGGCCGCCTGCTGTCTTGATGCCGCTCAGAAGGTAGGGCAGGGACGAGGGGATCATCAGTCTGCGGAAGGTTTGCCAGAAGCTGGCGTGATAGAGCCGGAAGAGGTCACGCAGGTTCGGATCGACCGCCTTGAGGCCGGCTGTCGCGCTCGCCAGGACGGGGAAGAAGGCGACGATCCAGGCGAGGATGAGCACCGCGAGCCAGGCCTTGTCGAGGCCGACCCAGACGATGATCAGGGGCGCGATGGCCACGACCGGTGTGACCTGTAGGGTCACGGCGTAGGGCGAGAGCGCCGCTTCCGCGATGCGGCTCGAGGCGAAAAGCGTGGCGAGCAGGATGCCCGAGATCACCGCGAGCACAAAGGCGGCGAGCGTGGTTCCGAGGGTGGTCCAGGCCGAGGCGAGCAGCGAGGGGCCATCGGTCTCGAAGACCGCGAGGATGGCGCTGGGCGGAGGCAGGACGAAGGGCTTGATCTCCCAGTAGGCGACCGACCATTCCCAGAGCCAGATCAGTCCGGCGAAGAGCGCGACCGGAAGGATGATCCTCAATAGCTGCAACCTCATGTCGAGACATCCTCGAGGACGGACAAGATGTCGCGGGCGGTGGCGTTGAAGGCCGGGGAGGTGCGATAGCCGGCCTCGCGCGGGTAGGGCGCGGGGTTGCGGATGTCGGCGACCAGATGCCCAGGCCGGCCGCTGAGGATCAGGATGCGCTGCGAGAGATAGACGGCCTCGAAGACGGAGTGGGTGACGAAGATCCCGGTGAAGCGGCGCTCCGTCCAGAGGCCGAGCAGGTCGTCGTTGAGCTTGCCCCGGGTGAGCTCATCGAGTGCCGCGAATGGCTCGTCCATCAGGAGCACCGCGGGCTCGGCTGCCAATGCGCGTGCAATCGAGACGCGCATGCGCATGCCGCCGGAGAGCTCGCGGGGCAGGGCGTCCGCGAAACCCGCCAGGCCGACCTTGTCCAGGGCGGCGCGGGCCCGCTGACCGGCGTCGGCCTCGGCAACGCCGCCAAGCTCGAGCGGGAGGGCCACGTTTTTGGCCGCGCTGGCCCAGGCCATGAGGGTCGGCTCCTGAAAGATGAAGCCCAGTGCCGCGCGTCCGCGCGGCCACTCGACGCTTCCGCGACTCGGCAGCTCCAGCCCGGCGATCAGCCGGAGCACCGTGCTCTTGCCGCATCCGGAGGGACCGAGCAGTGACACGAAGGCGCCGGCCTCAATCTCGGCGCTCAGCTCCTGCAGCGCGGCCGTCCCATTCGGGTACGTCTTGGCGAGCCGATCCAGACGTAGGTCGTGGGTCACGGCTCGGGCGGCAGGAAATCGAGCCGGTAGGCCCGTCGCCAATCCAGATCGGCCGGATAGACCCCGCCGGCGGACATGGTCTCGTAGAATGCCTGCCAACGGGCGTGGGTCATGGTACCGATCCCTGCGGTGCGCGCATCGCCGGAGGTGGCGAGCTGGTGTCGGCCCATCTCGGCGATGGCGTGCAGGAGCAGGTCGTCGGTCATCTCTGGGTTATCTGCCTTGATGAGCCTGTTCCCGGGTGCCGGATCGCCGCTCAGATAGTCGCGCCAGCCCGCGATGGATGCGGTGACGAAGGCACGTACCAAGCCCGGATCCTGCGCGATCCGGCTGTCGGCGGCCAGGATCAGGTTTCCATACGAGGGATAGTCCTCGTCGGCGAGCAGGTAGGCCTGCGGCGCGACCCCGCTCGCCTTCTCGATCTGGTACGGCTCGCTGGTCACATATCCTTGCTGGATGGCCTGCGGATCGGCGAGGAAAGGCGCAAGGTTGTAGGTGTACTTGCGGATCTGGCGGTCTGTGAATCCGAACCTGGCTTTGAGCCAGATCCAATGGCTGCCGACCCCCGCGTCGGAGATCATGATCGGCTTGCCCCGCATGTCGGCGATCGAGCGAATGTCGTCTCTTGGGTGCGTGATCAGCACCTGCGGATCCTTCTGGAAGATGGCGGCGACCGCAGTGGCGGGGATCCCCACCTCGACCATGTTGAGCGGGATGAAGCTGTTGGAGCCCACTGCGAAATCGGCCTGCTCGGAGCCCAGGAGCAGTGGCACGTTGACCGAAGGCCCGCCCTGGATGATGTCCACATCCAGCCCGGCCTGGGCGTAGAGCCCCAGCGCCTTCGCCTGATAGTAGCCGCCGAGCGGGGCCTGGGCCTTCCAGTCGGTGACGAAGCGCACCTTGCTGAGGTCCGCGGCCCCAACGACGCCGGCCAGGGTCAGTCCGAGGGCGCAGGCAGCCACTCTCGTCAGCATATTGACCTCCGTCGGTGGCGCGGCCCGGCGCACTGTCATATCGGCGCGGCGCTCGCCGATGGATTCCGAGCTCAGGACGGCTCGGCCGGCTCCGGCATTGCGCCGCTCGGGCCGGTGTCCTGCAAGGGACTGAGGAGTTGCTCGAACTCATCCGGGTTGACGTACTGGATGATCACCTTCCCGCCGCTATCGCGCCCGATATCGAGACCACGCTCCGGGTACAGCCAGTGGACGACGCCGGTCTTGGCCTCGGTCAGCTGCAGGCTTGGGGTCCCGAAGCGCTTCTCGATCAGCGTGTCGTCGAGCCTGGCCTTGGGCAGATAGCTGATCGTGCGGATCGGTCGCGAGCCGAGGGCCTCGGCGTCCACCGGATCGAGCTTGATCTTGCGGCTGCCGCTGCCGACCTGACTGATCCGCAGTCCGCGCTCGTACATGGCCGCGAGGGTGGTCTGATCGACGTCCAGGGTAAAGACGAAGTCGGCGCGCAATCGCTGCAGGTGGATCTGCTCGAAGAACGCCTCGACCCCGTAGGCTTGTTCGCGTGAAGGGTCCTGGAAGAGGTTGACCTTGCCGTCCTCACCGAACAGTGCGCGGACCTCGGCAAGTGTCGTCTCGCCGATCGTGAAGCCGAAGACCTGCAAGCGACCCGCCGTGTCCTGCGTGGTCCGCCAGGGAAGCCGAATCGTGTCATCCTCGATGGAGGCGGGCATCAGGAACAGGACCCCCAGGAACCCGAGGATGGCGACGCCGATGACGGAGAGGACGATGTGTCGGTCCATTCAGGCACCCCAGGGGAGCAGACCGGCGACGATACGGCGCCCCTCGGACATCAAGATATTGTAGGTCCGGCAGGCGGCCCCCGTGTCCATGATCTCGATCCCGATGCCCCGCTCCACGGCCGCGGCGAAGCAGGCGGGATCCGGAAAGACCTGTGCTCCCCCGGTCCCCACGACGACGATTTGGACGTTCGCGGCGGGCTCGAAGCCGAGCAGCTCATCCATATGCCGGAGGGTGAGATCGGCGGCATGCGGTGGCCCCCAACCTTCCTGGACCCGGCTCGGGGTGACGATCAGGCCGCGCGTGAAGCACCGCCCGCCGATGGAGATCCCATCGACACCGTAGGCGTCGATCAGGTGTCCGCCGCCGTTGTCCGCCTCGGCAAATCGCATGGCTCGAACATACCCCAAGGCCCGGGGACGAACAAGCGGGCACGCCCAAGGGGTCTATAATCTCGCCACAGCCTTCATCCGACCGATCGGCAACCACATGAGCGTCCGCACCCGATTCGCCCCGTCTCCAACCGGCTATCTGCATGTGGGGGGCGCACGAACCGCACTCTTCAGCTACCTCTTCGCGCGCAAGCACGGCGGCCAGTTCGTGCTGCGCATCGAGGATACGGATCTGGAGCGTTCGACGGCCGAGTCGGTCAATGCCATCCTGGAAGGAATGACCTGGCTCGGGTTGGATTACGACGAGGGACCCTTCTATCAGACCGAGCGTTTTGACCGCTACAACCAGGTCATCGACGAGCTGCTTGCGCGGGGCCTGGCCTACCGCTGCGATTGTCCGAAGGAGCGTCTGGATCGGCTGCGCGAGGATCGGATGGCGCGGCGCCTCAAGCCTCGCTACGACGGCCACTGTCGCGGCAATGCGGTGGATCCGGATCGGCCGCATGTCATTCGCTTCAAGAATCCCGAAGAGGATGTCGTCGTGGTGGACGACATGATCCGGGGTCGCGTCGTCTTCAGTAACGCTGAGCTCGACGACCTCATCATCCGTCGCAGCGACGGTGCGCCCACCTATAACCTGACGGTGGTGGTCGATGATGCCGATATGGCGATCACGCACGTCATTCGCGGTGACGACCATTTGAACAATACGCCCCGGCAGATCAACATCCTGCGCGCGCTTGGGCACGAGCCGCCGCGTTATGCGCATCTGCCCATGATCCTCGGTGGGGACGGCACCCGACTGTCCAAGCGCCACGGCGCGGTCAGCGTCGTTGCCTATCGCGACCACGGCTATCTACCCGAGGCGCTTCTGAACTACCTGGTTCGCCTGGGCTGGTCGCATGGTGATCAAGAGATCTTCTCAGTCGAGGAGATGATCGAGCTCTTCGACATCGGCGCCGTCAACAAGGCCGCTGCGTCCTTCGACACCGACAAGCTCGATTGGCTGAACCAGCAGTATCTACAACGCGCCGATCCGGCCCGGATCGCCCGCCTCCTCAGCCCCCACATGGGTCGGCTCGAGATCGATCCCTCCTCCGGTCCCGATCTGGTGGATGTGGTCAAGGCCCAAGCTGCACGGGCCAAGACCCTGACCGAGCTCGCCGAGATCAGCGCCTTTGTTTACCGCGACTTCGAGGCGTTCGACGAGGTGTCGGCCAAGAAGCATCTGCGCCCGGTGGCGCGCGAGGGGTTGGAGCGCTTGCGCGCGGCCTTCGAGCTGATGGCTTACGAAGACTGGACCGCGGACGGTCTCAGGCATGTCGTGGAGGGCGTCGCCGAGGAGCTGGGGACCAACATGGGGAAGGTCGCCCAGCCCTTGCGTGTCGCGATCGTCGGGCGGGCCGCCTCCCCGGGGATCGACGAGACCCTGATGCTGGTCGGCAAGGACGCCACCCTGCGCCGGATCGACACGGCCTTGGCGTTTATCGCTGCGCGCGCGGGGACGGAATGATGGAGTGCCTTCGGACCAGACCTTGCGTTCCAGCCCCGAATGTCGCCGCACTGAATCCAGGCTGCGCGCTCCGTTTGACGCTGCTCGTCATCACAGCCGCCGTCTCGCTGCTGGGAGGACCTAAGGCGATGGCCATCGAAGAACCCGCCTACGAGGTCGTCCGGACCTTTCCCGAATTCGAGCTTCGCCGCTATCCGCCGTATCTGGTCGCCGAAACTGAGGTCAGCGGCGACTTCGATGGGGCTGGGAGCCAGGCATTTCGCATCCTTGCCGACTACATCTTCGGCAACAATCGTTCGAGCACGAAGATCGAGATGACTGCGCCGGTCAATCAAAGGCCGGCGGCGGGGGACAGCGAGCGCATCGAGATGACGGCACCGGTGGCACAGCGTCCCAAGAGCGGCACCGACGGGGGGATCTTCGTGATCAGCTTCGTGATGCCCTCGCGTTTCAGTCTGGATTCCCTGCCCGAGCCCGTCGACCCGCGCGTGCAGCTTCGCGAGGAGGCGGGTGGGCTCATGGCCGTTCGGCGCTACTCCGGGCGTTGGACCGAGGCGCGGTATCGCGAGAACGAAGACGCGCTCTTGCGCGCGGTCGAGGAGGCCGGCCTGCAACCGGCGGGCGCGCCAGTCTATGCGCGCTACAACTCGCCGTTTTCACTCTGGTTCATGCGGCGCAACGAGGTGATGGTGCCGGTCGCCGAGTCAGCTGACGCGGGTGCGGCTCCCCGTCCCTGATCCGAGCCGGTCGGCAAGACGGCGTTTGCCGGGTGATCAGCTCGGCCGGCCGCCCTCGTTCCCGGGACCGGCAGGCAAGGTCGGCGGCCTTTGCTCCTTGCTCTTTGCGCCAGCTTCATCGTCCTGACGGCGCATCCGGCGGACGACCGCTGGTTGTGCCAGAGGCCATGCCGCGCGATGTCACCCAGACCCGCAATCGCGCCGGCGATGGCGGAATGCCGGATCTGGACTCAATCATCCCACATGACATACTCCCCAGCCGCGGCGGCTGCAGTCAGCAGCTCGATCAAAGGCATCGCGCGGTGGGCGAGGCTCACGTGCTGCCCCTCGCCGCCGTCCCTCGCCGTGGCCGGCGTGCCGCTCGGCTCCGGATCCAGTGGCTCGTCCGCATGCTCCGCAACGGCCGCCTTCAGTCGCGCCAAGGCCGCAGGGATGTCCTCCGGCATGAGTGCGCCCGGTACGGTGCCGCTCTGCCCCATCAGCTTGAGGAGGGTCACGGCCACGTCACCGAACATGGTGATGTTGGCATAGGCCTGGGTTCGGAATGTCACGAGCATCTTGACCTCGACTGGGACTCATGCGCAGAGGGGGACGATCGTGATCCAGGATAGCGCAAGTCGCCCTCCCCATGCCCTGTCGACGCCGCTTGCCGGGCAGCGGCGACCCTTTCAATCCGCGCGGCAGGCGATAGAATGCGGACCTTGAGGCCGAGGCCCGGCACCACCAGGTCTGTCGTCCGCGCAGCCATCAGGCGCGGTCGTTCCGCGGCTCGCGGATATCCTGCGCGGCTGGGGCGCTGGCGGATCCGACCAGCGGCTCCGATCCATTATTCCCGGCCGATTCTTCAATGCACCCCAGGGCATCATGAGCGACACCCCCGAGACGCCGCGCACCAACTTTATCCGGCAGATCATCGCGGCCGATCTGGCGAGCGGAAGGCATGACCGGATCGCGACACGCTTTCCGCCGGAGCCGAACGGCTACCTGCACATCGGTCACGCCAAGTCGATCGTCTTGAACTTCGGGTTGGCGCAGGATTTCCGAGGGACCTGCAATCTGCGTTTCGACGACACCAATCCCCACAAGGAGAACGTCGAGTTCGTCGACTCGATCAAGGCAGACGTGCGCTGGCTTGGCTATGACTGGGGTGACCGCCTCTTCTTCGCCTCGGACTATTTCGAGCGGCTCTATGGGTTCGCGATCGAGCTGATCGAAAAGGGGCTGGCCTATGTCTGCGACCTGAGCGCCGAGGAGACACGCGCCTATCGCGGCACCCTGACCGAGCCGGGTCGGGACAGTCCCTACCGAAACCGTTCGATTGAGGAAAACCTGTCACTCTTTGCGCGGATGCGCGCCGGGGAGTTCCCGGACGGCTCGCGGACGCTGCGGGCGCGCATCGACATGGCGTCTCCGAACATCAACCTCCGCGACCCGGTGCTCTACCGGATCAAGCACGGGGTGGTCCATCACCAGACCGGTACCGCCTGGTGCCTGTATCCAACCTACGACTATACGCACCCCATCTCCGACGCCTTGGAGGGCATTACACACTCGCTCTGCACGCTGGAGTTTGAGGACCATCGCCCGCTCTACGACTGGTGCGTGGACAATGTCTCGGTGCCTTGCAAGCCGCGCCAGATCGAATTCAGTCGGCTCAATCTCGAGTACACGGTCATGAGCAAGCGACGCCTGACCGAGCTGGTGGCAGAGCGCCATGTCAGCGGCTGGGACGACCCCCGCATGCCGACCATCGCCGGCTTGCGCCGCCGCGGCTACACCCCGGCCGCCATCCGGGATTTCTGCGAGCGCGTCGGGGTCACGAAATCGGACAACCTGGTCGAGATGGCTCTGCTCGAGAGTGCCATCCGGGACGATCTGGACGCAACGGCGCCGCGTCGCATGGCGGTCCTGCACCCTCTGAAGGTGGTCATCAGCAACTATCCGCCGGGTCGAACGGAGTCCATCGAAGCGCGAAATCATCCCAAGGACGGGGCTAGAGGTGTGCGTTCCATCCCGTTCGGTCCCGAGATCTATATCGATCGGTCCGACTTTGCCGAGGCACCGCCAAAGGGCTTCAAGCGCCTTGTCCCCGGCGGCGAGGTGCGGCTACGCAACGCCTATGTGATCCGTTGCGAGGAGGTCATCAAGGGCGCGGACGGCAAGATCCTCGAGATCCGGGCGAGTGCGGACCTGGAGACGCTGGGTCGGGATCCCCAAGGTCGCAAGGTGAGGGGCGTGATCCATTGGGTGTCTGCCGGCCATGCACTGCGAGCCGAGGTGCGACTCTATGACCGGCTCTTCCGTGTCCCCGTGCCGGGCGCCGGGGGCGCGGACTTTCGCAACGACATCAATCCCGATTCCTTGCGTGTCGTGACCGACGCCATGCTCGAGCCGGCGCTTGGCCGTGCCGGGACGGGCGATCGCTTCCAGTTCGAGCGTGAGGGCTATTTCGTCATCGATCCCGATTCGACACCCGGACATCCCGTCTTCAATCTCACTGTCGGGCTTCGGGACACCTGGGGAAAAGGCCTGCAATGACCGGCAGGGAACGCCAGGAAGAGCTCGATCCCGCGGGCGCCGGCATACCCTGGCACGAGCGGCGCGTCGCCGACATCGTGTTGCGGCTGTATGCCTCAACCGTGTCACCGGCGGCTATTCTGCGTTCGTTTCGCCGGGATGCCTCGCGGGCCCTGACCTTGGCCGGCGGGCTTACCGCTGAGGAGGGTCGGATGCGCGTCCCGATCCAACGTTTCCCCGGAATCGAGCACAGCAGCCGCAGCTGGTCCGTCTACATGACCCTCGACCATCTGGTGATGGTCAACACGGCCATTACAGCCCTGATCCATGCGGTCTGCTCGGATCACAACCACGGGGCCGAGATCCGAGTCGAGGATGTCAAGCCCCACGTCGATGCCGGCCCAGACCGGATCCAGGCGCTGGAATCGGTCGTGGAACGCTATACGGATCTGATCGAGCGTCTGGGCGGCCTGCATGCGCGCCAGCGACATCCGCACCCCTGGTTCGGTCCCCTGACCGCGCGCCAATGGCATGCCTTGGCAGCGATCCACAATCGAACCCATCGCGCCCAGATCGAGAAAATTCTGCGCCGGCTCTAGGAGCCTGTCTGACTTGAGCGATCGTCGCGAGCCGAGTGGGAGAGCGAGGACAGATTCGACCGATTGCGAGGCGCATCGTGGGTCTAGGTAACGAGACATCGGTCGGATATGGACCGCTGTCCCGCCGGCGCAGTCGATCAGTCTCAAGTCAGACAGGCTCCTAGAAGGTGCTGTCGACATTTGCCTGAACGAAGACGGTTGCGAGCTGATGTTGGCTATCGATAGCCGATCATCCGCGTCCCTCTGTTCCAGCGGAGCGCAGTGTAGATGAGAATCGCCGATCAGGCATCGCGCGCCGAATCTCTCAGCCGGCTCTACGTCGAGCTCTCGGCCTGCCGGCGCTGTCCCGGGATGCAGGGGCCGCCGGTTCACGGCGAAGCGGTCATCTCACCGGTCATGATGATGGGTCAGGCCCCGGGGACCCGCGAGATTCAGCGCGGCATGCCCTTCTGTTGGACGGCGGGGAAGACCCTCTTTCGCTGGTTCGAGTCGATTGGCGTGGATGAGCCGGCATTCCGCAGGAGCGTGCTGATCAGCGCGGTCTGCAGATGCTTTCCCGGCAAAAACCCCAAGGGTGGCGACCGGGTGCCGGATGCCGGCGAGGTCGACCGGTGCACCGGTTGGTGGCGAAGCGAGCTTGCCCTTGCCCGCCCGCGCCTGATCATCCCGGTCGGCAGGTTGGCCATCACTCAGCTCATGGGGCCACGACGCCTTCACGACGTGATCGGTGCCCAGTGGCCGTACCTGTCGCCGGCCGGCTTGGAGGCCGACCTCATCCCGCTGCCACATCCATCCGGCGCCTCGACCTGGTTCAAGATGGAGCCCGGCAAGGCGTTGCTCGCGCGCGCGCTTGCCCTGATCGACGCGCATCCCGCCTGGGAGGAGGTTCGGGCAGCGCTCGGGTGATCAGACGAACCTTTCCGATGAGGAGTCGCGGATCATGCCGGCCGCCGGCGGTGGCGTTGAGCAGTGCAAAACAGCCCAGGTCATGGTCGATACCGAGACCTTTGTCGAGGAACGAGGCTGCCAAGAGCCTGCCGGACTTAGGATGACTCGGCTACGGAAGCGGGAAAACAGTCCATGTCGCCCCGCTTTTTGGTTACGTAGCGCCCCCTATGCGCCTCAGAACCGGAACGGAATGGCCTCGCTGTCCCACTCCCTCGCATCGATCCCCCTTAGGGCGACAGGCTCCTAGAAAGGCCGATGCCGGTTAGGACGAGCGAAAGAACTCCGGATCGAGATGGTGACGGCGAAGCAGCTTGTAGAACTCGGTGCGGTTGCGCCCGGCCAGGCGCGCCGCATGACTGACGTGGCCCTCGGTCATTTGAAGTAGGTTCACGAGGTACTCACGGTCGAAGCGCTCGCGGGCATCGGCCAGAGAGGGGATGGGGGTAAGCTCTTCGCGCAGGGCGCGCTGAACCAGGCTTGCCGGGACGATGCCCGTCGTGCAGAGCGCCGCAGAATGCTCGACCACGTTCATGAGTTGGCGGACGTTGCCCGGCCATGGTGCCGACATCAACAGCTCCATCGCATCGGGTGCGAAACCCTCGATTGACCGATTGTTGCGCTCGCTGGCTTGGGCGAGGAACCGACCCGCCAGCAGGGCGACATCCTCCCGTCGCTCCCGCAGGGGCGGCAAGTCCAGCCGAACCACGTTGAGACGGTAATAGAGATCGGCGCGAAACTGCTCATCGGCCATGGCCTGATCCAGGTCGCGAT
>NZ_JAJDNA010000055.1 GCF_022340925.1 Thiocapsa sp. | reverse complement strand
GAGTGACCGCCGAAGCGCGCAAGGCTCGCCAGGCGCCCCGCCCCACTTTGCGCCAGCTGGGCAGCCTGCAAGACAGCGCCGCCCGTACCTTCCAGCAACCGTATCCAGGATATCCCCGAGAAGAGCGTGAAGCCGACCAATAGGGCGCCGGCGAGCAGCAAATCGGTTCCCGCCGGATTGAAGGTTGCAAGCATCCTGTCACTGACCAGCAGCCCCAGTCCTCCGCCGGCGCCATTCGGCAAATGGCCCCCAAGTGCCGCGAGGTGAATCGCGGCATACCCGCATCCGGCGGCAATGGTGACCAGGAAACCGACCCAACGCAGCGCGAGCAACCAGGCCCTGATCGCCGGCTCTTCGCCCCGGCCGCGAAAGACCAGCCAGGCACTCCAGCCGACCATGACCGGGAGCAGATAGGCGAAAAACCCGAACAGGAAGAGCGTGACATCCGCGAACCAGGCCCCGGCGCGACCGCCGGCGTTCGTCACTTGAGCGGCATCGCCTACATAGGACCAGCCAGGGTCCTCGGGCGAATAGCTGCCGAGGGCGAGGACCAGATAGATGGCCACGAACATGAGTGTCCACATGGCCCCCTCGCGAAGCGCCCGCTCCACGTAGTCGCTGAACGTCAACTGGCCGTGTCGTGTCGCCTGTACCATGCATCTCTCCGGTTTTTAACGCCCTATTATAACCTTAGTCGTGGTTCTTAGGGCAGTTTCGATGCGTGGACGGGCGTTTGCAATCGGGTCGCCCGGATCGAAACCCGCGCGAGGGGATCAGGATGCCCTCCGGGGGAGGTCGCTGTCGGCTCGGTGATCGCCGCCCGGGCGTCGCCCCGGCGCGTGCTCAGGAGGTTCACAAACCCGCGGCCACGGGGCGACTTGGCCGGGCCCGGAGCGCTCAGCGATCGATCAAGCCGTCGGCGTGCCGCCGGATGGCCGCGACGCGTCGACCCTCGGCATCGAGGAGCTCCAGCTCCAGAGGCATCTTACCCAAAGCGTGTGTCGCGCAGGAGAGGCAGGGGTCATAGGCACGGATCGCCACCTCGATCCGGTTAAGCAGGGGCTCGGAGAGCTCATGTCCGTCGAGATCGTCGGCCGCGACCCGGCGGATCGCTTCGTTCATCGCCTGGTTGTTGTTGGTGGTGGAGACGATCAGGTTGGCACGGGTCACGAGTCCGTCCGGATCGACCTCGTAGTGGTGGAATAGCGTGCCACGCGGGGCCTCCACGACCCCGATGCCCAGGCTGCCCAGATCCCCCTCGAGACGAAGATCCGTGCCCTGGAGATCGGGATCGGCGAGCAGCTCACGGATCGCTTCCGTGCAATGCAGGAGCTCGATCAGACGCGCCCAATGGGTGGTCAGTGCCGCCTGCAGAGGACGCCCCTCGCCGGCCGCCGCGAAGTCCTGACGCTCTTGCTCGGCCAGAGGGGTGGTGAAGCGGTCGCAGTTGTTGACGCGAGCGAGCGGGCCGACGCGATACCAGCCGTGCTCAGGGCCAAGCGCGGCGATGAAGGGAAACTTCATGTAGCTCCAGGGCTTGATCTCTTCGCGCAGCAGCTCGGCGTAGCCCTGAGCGTCCGCGTGATCGAAGATGGCCCCGCCTTGCGGATCGCGCGCGCGCAGGCCACCGTCGTAGATCTCGAAGGCGCCGTCGGCGGCGACGAGACTCAAGGTGTTGGCATCGACGCTGGCGAAGCGGTAGTGAGACTCCGGGCTCGTCAGGATCATGCGCTTGATGAGCTGAACCGCCTGCTCGGCCCAGGCGACGATCCGATCGATGTCGGCCAGGAGGAGATCACGCTCCTCCGTGCTGACGTTCTTGTTGACACCGCCGGGCAGCGCGCCCGTACCATGTACACGCTTGCCCGAGGTGATGCGGATCACCTCTTGGCCGTATTTGCGCAGCAGGATGCCCTGCCTGGCGATTTCGGGATGGTCCTGAATGACACCGACGATGTTGCGGTGGGCGACCGCATCGTCGACGCCAAACAGCAGATCCGGCGAGGACAGGTGAAAGAAATGCAGCGCATGAGATTGCAGGGTCTGTCCCAGGTGCATCAGCCGGCGGACCTTCTCGGCCGTCGGCGTGAGACGAGCGACACCGATCAGCCGGTCACAGGCCTTGGCGGCAGCCAGATGGTGACTGACCGGACAGATCCCGCAGAGACGTTGCACCACGACCGGCAGCTCCCAATAGGGGCGGCCCTGGATGAACTTTTCGAACCCACGAAACTCGACGATGTGCAACCGCGCCTGCTTGACGTGGTTGTCCTCGTCAAGGAGCAGGGTCACCTTCCCGTGGCCTTCGACGCGGGTCAGGGGCTCGATGCAGACCCGCCTGAGGGTCTCGGGATGCCGGGCGGTCTCTAGCTGTGTGGTCATTGATTAGACCTCCATGGTTGGATTCCCGAGAAACTCCGGTCAAATCACCGCTGGATGGGCCGACAGTCCGATGCCTGAGACGACAGCACGGCGTCGAGCGACCCATCCGGTTGTCAGTCGTAATGGAGCTGGTCATAGGGAAGCCGGATCGGCTTTCCTTCCAACAGCTCGTTCAGGAAGGTCCAGATGGCATCCGCAGACGGCGGACAGCCGGGCAGGAAGTGATCGATCTCGACCACCTCGTGGACCGGATGGACCTGGTTGAGGAGCAGCGGGATCTCGGGGTCGTTCGGGATGCCCGGGTTGTGCACACCGATGCCGTCGCAGTAGGACTCCCGAAGGCAGTCGGCGAGCCTGAACTGGTTGCGCATGGCGGGGACACCGCCATTGACGGCGCAGGCACCAAAGGCGACCAGGACCTTGCAGCGACGACGGAACTCGCGCAGCACCTCGACGTTCTCGGCATTGGCGACCCCTCCTTCGATGAGGCCCAGGTCGCAGTCGCCGAGCCTCTTGATGTCGGTCAACGGCGTCCGATCGAAGGTCACCAGACCGACCAGATCCAGGATGCGCTCGTCGATGTCCAACAGCGACATGTGACAGCCGAAGCAGCCGCAGAGAGACACGGTCGCGATGCGCGGCTTGTCGGACATCAGGCCACCTCCTCCTCGTGGGCGCGCACATCGCCGACGACGCTGATGGGCTCGCGGTCATAGAGGCGCGCGCCGATCGGGGTCTCGTAGCCGCGGTGCTTGGGCAGGATCGCGCCGGTCGGACAGACGTGGGCGGCCTTGTCCCCAGCCGCGAAGCTGGAGTCCCCAAGCCTGCCGCTCGGTGAGTCGATCGCCAGGTGGCTGTCCAGTCCGCGCCCACTGATCGCAAAGACGCGCTTGCCGTCCTGGTCACGGCTCGCCCGCACGCAGAGCTCGCACAGGATGCAGCGGTTGAAATCGATGATGAAATCCGGATGAGAGGCATCCACCGACCGGTGCGGGAAGAAGTGGGTGAAGTGGGGCGCCAGCATCCCGGTGTAGTAGGCGACGGCCTGGAGCTGGCAGGCCCCGCTCTTCTCGCAGGCCGGACAGACGTGATTGCCTTCGACGAAGAGCATCTGGAGGATGGCACGACGCGTCGCCTGGATGGCCTCGGAGTCGCTCTCGACCTCCAGACCCTCGCTGGCCGGGGCGGTGCAGGCCGAGACCTGACGCCCCCCGATCGCGACGAGACACACCCGGCAACTGCCATGAGGCGCAAACTCCGGGTTGTGGCAGAGGTGAGGGATATAGCCGCCTGCGGCGAGCACCGCGTCCATGATGGTCTGGCCCGCCTCGAACGGGATCTCCCGGCCGTCGAGCCTAAAGGTCTTGCTCATGTTCCCTCCCCCAGCGGCTCTTGGATGTGCGCCCCGGCGTCGTCACGGCCGGTCACCCCGCGGGCCTCTGAGAGCGCCGCGTCGAGCTCGAACGACGGGGTGTGGGACTGACTGGCCAGACGTCGGCGATAGATCTGCGGAAACTTCTCCAGTGTATTGAGGACGTGGTTGGGAGCAGTATGCCCCAATCCGCAATAGCTCGCCTGGCGCATCACCGACCCGATGTGGCGCAGCTCGCTGAGGTCATACTCTGAGCCCTGACCGGCCGCGACCTTCTCGACCAGGTTGCGCAGCAGCGTGCCTCCAACGCGACAGGGGGTGCAGAAGCCGCAGCTCTCCTCTGCAAAGAAGGCAGCAAAGTTCCGGACCATGTCGAGCAGGTCGCGGCTCTGGTCGAAGACCATGAACGACCCGGCGGTGGGCAGATCCTCGAAGGCAATGATGCGGTCGAAGTCCGGGCGGGCCAGGGTCGCGCCCGCGGCACCGGAGATCTGAACCGCCTGGGTACTCTCGGCCCCGCAATCCGCGAGAACCTGATGGACCGGGGTTCCGAAGGGGTATTCATAGATGCCCGGGCGCGCGCAATCCCCGCTGACCGACAGGATCTTGCTTCCGGCCGACTGATCCGTCCCCTCCCCGCGAAACCAGTATCCGCCCCATTGGACGACGCGCGCGGCAGCAAGAAAGGTCTCGACGTTGTTGACGACGGTCGGTTGATCGCGAAACCCGCTGGTGACCGGGAAAGGCGGACGTTTCCGGGTGACCCCGCGTTTGCCCTCAAGCGACTCGATCAGGGCCGATTCCTCACCACAGAT
>NZ_JAJDNA010000045.1 GCF_022340925.1 Thiocapsa sp. | reverse complement strand
GTGCTTCACGTGGGCCTCGGCCGTGAGGATGCGGTGGTGGTTTTCCCAGGCCCGCAGCAGCTCGTGGAGGTCCTTGGCGCGCATCTTGAGTGCGTCTTCCTTGAGCATCTCCAGCTTATGCTCGGCGACCTCCATCATCTTGGTGTTGGTCTGATACAGGGTCGAGCCGCCCGCCACATACTCGTCCATGATCTTCTGCAGCCGGAACTGCAGCATCTTGGGGGTGATGTAGTGCGGATTGACGTCGATCGCCGTGGTGTAGTCCTTGCTCTCCATGAAGTTCCGGACCGGGCGATAGATCTCGTCGACCAGATCCGCGACGGATTCGGCAAGCTCGGGCTCGTGGTCCTTGTTGTCCATGCAGAACTGAACCATCGCCTTGGCCGCCAGCCGACCCTCGGCATGCGATCCGGAGGAGAACTTGTGACCGGAGGCGCCGACACCGTCGGCCGCGGTGAAGAGACCCTGGACCGTGGTCATGGAACGATAGCCCCAGCTCCAACCGGACGGCAGGTGAGCAGGGATCTTCTCGGCCTCGGCGTGATCCTCCGAGGTCGGGGCACCCAGGTCGGTCGGACCCGAGACCCAGATGCCGCAGCAGCCGGAGTGCGAGCCGAGCAGATAGGGCTCGGTGGGCATCAGCTCCGAGCTCTTCTTCTCCGGCTCGATGTTCTCACCCGCCCAGACGCCGGCCTGACCGATGCACATGTCGAGGAAGTCCTCCCAGGCCTCGGCCTCGAGACGCCTGATCTCCTTGGGGGTCATGGTCTCGGCCAGCCTGCCGAGCGCCGTCACCGTGTCCATGTAGATCGGACCGCGACCCTCGCGCAGCTCCTTCATCATCAGGTGGTTGCGCAGACAGGACGCGGGCACCTTGGCCTGACCGTAAGGCGGGAAGTCGCCCAGGAGCTCCTTGTTCGTCTCCATGTAGACCTCGCCGAAGGCGTTGGTGGCCTTGGCCTTGAAGAGCAGAAACCAGGCGCCGACCGGGCCGTAACCGTCCTTGAAGCGGGCGGGGACGAAGCGGTTCTCCATCATGGTGAGCTCGGCGCCCGCCTCGGCGGCCATGGCGTACGTCGAGCCGGCATTCCAGACCGGGTACCAGGCGCGACCCATGCCCTCGCCCACCGAGCGTGGACGGAAGATGTTCACGCAGCCGCCGGCGACCAGCAGGCAGGCCTTGAACCTGTAAACGTAGACCTTGTGCTCGCGCACCGAGAACCCGACCGCGCCGGCAATCCGGTTCTTGTCGTGCTTGTCGTTGACCAGCCTGGCGATGAAGACGCGTTCCTGGATCCGCTCGGTGCCGAGTGCCTTCTTCGCGGCCTCGGCGACGATCCACTTGTAGGATTCGCCGTTGATCATGATCTGCCACTTGCCGGAGCGCACCGGCTTGCCGCCCTCGGCCAGCGGCTTGCCCTCGTCGCCGGGCTGCTTCCAGATCGGCAGACCCCACTCCTCGAAGAGGTGGACGGAGTCGTCGACATGCCGGCCCAGATCGTACGCGAGGTCGTCGCGGGTGATGCCCATCAGGTCGTTCGAGACCATGCGGGCGTAGTCGGCGGGGTCTTGGTCGCCGAGGTAGGCGTTGATCGCCGAGAGGCCCTGAGCCACGGCGCCGGAGCGGTCCATGGCGGCCTTGTCGACGAGCTTGACGCGCAGATCATAGCCCTGCTTCTTGGCCTGCTCGAGCCAGGGAACGACCTCGTATGCGGCCCCGCACGCACCCATGCCGCCGCCGATGATCAGGATGTCGACCTCTTCTTCGACGATGTCGGGATTCCCGAATGCTCCAGCCATTTCGTCTACCTCAGGGTCTTGGGTGTTCGGGTTCGTCGCTGGCCGCGGCGGCTCACTTGCGAATCAGCTCGCTGGGGTCGCCCGGCTTCGGGACACCCCCGAGGTTGAAGTAGCCGGCCTCGCCGATCTTCGACAGGTCTGCCTCGGGCTTGGAGCCGTAGGGGTCGATCGAGCCTTCGGGGGTGGTGCGGATGGGGAACTTGAACCGCTTCACGGTACCATTGCGGAACTTGATGGTCCACATGATGGAGTCGGCACCGCGCAGCGGCTGGACGGAGCCACCCATGGGCACCACGTCGGCGTAGTGACGACACTCGATCGCCTGCTGAGGGCAGATCTTGATGCACGCGTAGCACTCCCAGCACTGCTCCGGCTCCTGATTGAAGGCGCGCATGGCGTGGCCGGTCTCCGAGCCGTCCTGGTCCAGCTTCATGAGATCGTCGGGGCAGATGTACACGCAAGCGGTCTTGTCTTGACCTTTGCAGCCATCGCACTTATCTGTTCGGACGAAGGTGGGCATGACGCACGATCTCCTAGCGTTTCACTGCAGTGATGTCCGCCGTTGACGGTAACAAGGATAGGCGGCTCGGCGGTTCCGGAGGTCGTTTCCCTCCCAGGCTCTATCTAGGTCAGTATGCGGGCTTGTCGGCATGCCCGCCGATTCTTCCACTCCGCGGAGCGGTGTCGAGCAAGCATGCGAAACGCCGCCCGCGGCGCGAGTGGCTGGCAAGTTGCGGCAGGTTAGAGTTTGCCTTCGCCACGGTCAAAACAGAATTTCGTCCTGCTTTGATAAAACTGTCTTATTAGGACATTCTGATGGCCCCGGCTCGGCACTCGGGACAATCTGCGCGGGAGGTGGATCGATCGGGGAATGACGGCCGAAACGACGAGGGGCCTCCGCTCGCCCTCCGGAGTCGTCCAAAGTCGCGCGGCGCCCCTTCAACCGCCGAGGATCCGAACGATCTCATGGGCGGAAGGTCCCATGCGGCTCGCGTTTAGAACACCATGCACGAGAGCGGTGATGACCGGGATGAATGGGACACGAATCTGGTTGATCACCGGCGCCCTCCTCGGGCTCGCCAGCGTGGCGCTGGGGGCCTTCGGTGCCCATGGCCTGCGCGGCCATGTCAGCGCCGATCTGCTCGCGGTCTGGGGCACCGCCACCGATTATATGGGACTTCATGCGGTCGCGATCCTGATCTGCGGTCTCTGGTTGCTCCTGCGACCCGCCACACCGTTCATCCATCCCGCCGGGTGGGCCTTCCTGCTCGGTGTGCTGGTCTTCAGTGGAAGCCTGCTCGCTATGGTGCTCACGGGGCTGCGCGGCCTGGGCATGATGACCCCGATCGGGGGTGTCCTCTTGCTCTCGGGTTGGGGTCTCCTCGCGGCCGGCGCCTGGCGTGTGCGCGAGACCGCTGAATAGACCCGGGTCATGCGGCTGCCGCGCATCTACGTCGAGACGGCCTTGAGCGAGGGTGCAATCCTGCGGCTACCCGCAGACTCCGCGCGTCACCTGACCCATGTCCTGCGGCGACCTGCCGGGACCCCCCTGGCGCTCTTCAACGGCGACGGACGCGACTATCCGGCTCAACTGGTCGCCGTCGACCGCGGCGGTGCGACCGTCAGGGTCGGTCCGCCACGAGCTCCGGAACCCTCCGCCCCCCTGGAAATCCATCTCGCCCTTGGCATCTCAAAGGGCGAGCGGATGGACCATGCACTGCAGAAGTCTGTCGAGCTCGGCGTCACGCGAGTCACACCGCTCTTCACGGAGCGCACCCAGATACAGCTCGCCGGCCCAAGGCTCCAACGGCGACTGGATCACTGGCGGGGCATCGTCATCGCGGCCTGCGAGCAGTGTGGACGGAGCCGCTTGCCGGTTCTCGTCCCCGCGACCCCCTACTCGAATTGGCTGACCGGGCAGCCGGGCGGCGGCCTCCTGCTCGATCCCGAGGCGCCCCGTTCTCTGGCGGCCCTGCCCGCGCCGGGATCGGCGTTGACCTTACTGGTCGGGCCTGAGGGCGGCCTGAGCGCGGGCGAGCGTGAACGGGCGCGAGCACACGGCTTCGAAGGCGTCCATCTCGGCCCGCGGATCCTGAGAACGGAGACTGCCCCGCTCGCGGCGGTCGCGATCATTCAGGCACTCTGGGGAGATCTGCGCGGCCCTCACCCGACCGACGACCCGATGACGGCATCGTCGGGAGCAACCACTCACCTCGAAGCGGGAGATTCTGCCGGCGCCCCGAGTCTCGATTGACCGCCTGCCGGCTCGATCCGCTCGCATGCGTGCGATCCGCCGACATCGCGCAGGACCCAAAGAGCACGGCGGTCCCCTCGGCCACGCGGCTGGATGTGCCAAGCAGCGCGGAATGCGGTCGCCTGGTTATCCCTGACAAGATCCTGACCGCTGCAGTACACTGCGGCGCATGTCTATCGAGCTCGGCGTCGTCATGGATCCAATCGGATCCATCAACATCAAGAAGGACAGCACCTTCGCCATGCTCTTGGCCGGACAAAGGCGCGGGTGGCCGCTGTGGTACATGGAGGTCGGTGATTTGTCGCTTCGCGACGGGCGCACCCTCGCGCGGATGCGTGCGCTCGAGGTGATGGACGACCCCAATGACTGGTATCGCTTCGGCGCCGAGGTCCGGCGCCCGCTCGATGCACTCGGGGTTGTCCTGATGCGCAAGGACCCGCCCTTCGACATCGAATATATCTACACGACCTATCTCCTCGAGCAGGCCCAGGCCGCAGGGTGCCTGGTCGTGAATCACCCGCGCAGCCTGCGCGATGCCAACGAGAAGGTCTTCACCGCGGCCTTTCCGCAGTGCACGCCCCCGACCCTGGTCACGCGTCGGTCGGAGGACATTCGGGCCTTTCATCAAGAGCTGGGGGACATCATCCTCAAGCCGCTCCACGGCATGGGCGGCGCATCGGTGTTTCGTGTGCGCGCGGATGACCCCAACCTGAGCGTCATCATCGAAAGCCTGACGCAGCACGGTCGACGTTTTTGCATGGCCCAAGGGTTCATCCCGGAGATTCGCGACGGCGACAAACGAATCCTGATGGTCGACGGCCGGCCGGCGCCTTACTGTCTCGCGCGCATCCCTGCGCCAGGCGAGACCCGCGGCAATCTGGCCGCCGGGGCGTCGTCCCAGGCGCGTCCATTGACCGACCGGGACGGCTGGATCGCCGCTCAGGTCGGTCCCCAGCTGCGTGCTCGCGACATCCTGTTCGCCGGGCTGGACGTGATCGGGGACTATCTGACCGAGATCAATATCACGAGTCCGACCTGTATCCGGGAGATCGACGCGGCTTATGGAACTGACATCGCGGGTGAGCTGATGGACGCGCTTCAGTCGCGTCTGGCACCCCGCGCTTGAGGCCGCCAGCTTCGCGCGGGAGTGGGAGGTTGCCCGTTCATCCGTCGTCGTGGGGCCCGCCGCAGGCGATCGAAATCCGGTTGAGCTCTCGATCCGCCCGATCCGCAGAGCAGCCGCAACGACCAATTGTCTGCTGGAGGTGTCCGTGCAGTCTTCATCCTCCCGTCCCGCGCACTCACGGCGATGGCGCCTCCTCTTAAGCCTGCTGGCATCGCTCCTCGCTCTTGCGGCCTGCCGACAGGAAACACCGGGAATAAGCACGCGTTTCGACGCCTTCGACACACAGGTCGACCTGACGCTGGTCGGTGTCGAGCGAACCGAGGCGCGACGGGCCGCCTCGCTCATTCAGCGGGACTTCGCTTTCCTGGAGCAGGCGTGGCATGCCTGGCGACCCGGACCGATGGGACGTCTCAATCAGCAGCTGTCGACCGGTGAGCCCTTCGTTGCGCCCCCTTCGACGATGCCGTTGGTGCGGCTCAGCAAGGCGTACGAGGCCGCAAGCGACGGACTCTTCAATCCCGCGATCGGCTATCTCATGGACTTGTGGGGGTTCCACGCCGACACCGTGCGGAGCCGCCCGCCGCCGCCGAGACAGCAGGTCGCGCGACTCGTCTCGGCGGATCCCAGGATGGCCCAGATCGACATCGATGGACTCGAGCTGCAGGGCCACAACCCCGCCATCAAGCTCGATTTCGACAGCATTGCAAAAGGGTATGCGCTGGATCTGGCCATTGAGCAGCTGCGTGACCTCGGCATAAGAAACGCGCTCGTGCAAGCCGGTGGCGAGGTCCGCGTCATCGGCGACCGGAGCGGCCAACCCTGGCGCATCACGATCCGCCGACCGAGTGGCGCCGGTGTACTCGCAATCGTGCCGATGCGCGGCGATGAAAGCCTGGTCACCCGAGGCGACTACGACCGGAACTTTGTGTTCAAGGGGCAGATCTACCATGCGATCATCGATCCACGCACGGGCTCGCCGGCACGCGGGGCGCGTTCGGTCAGTGTGATCCATCGGGATGCAACCACGGCGGCCGCCGCCGCGACGGCCTTGTTCGTCGCGGGTCCGGAAGGCTGGCATGCCGTCGCATCCAAGATGGGCATTCGCTTTGCGCTGCTGGTCGACACTGAAGGCACCCTGCACATGAACCCCGCGATGGCGGAACGGATCGAGCTGGTCGAGAGTGGCGCTGAGATCGCGTTGGAGCCCGATATGCCGGCAGACCCAGCAGACGCGGAGCCATGACCGGAGGCGACCGGGATCAACACCCGGGAGGACGGCCGTCAGACACTGGCCGACGTCTGGCGCCGCGGATCTGAAAGGCGACTGTTCCTCGACCGACTCCCGTCGGCCGCGATTGACATCATGCCCCCAGCCGCTGCGGACATGTCCCTAGCACCCAGCGAGACGCCCGCTGACCGGTCCGGCCGGCGCTTTCTCGTTGCCCTTGCGGCGGCGACCCTCCTGCATCTCGCCGCGCTGCTGTTCATGTCGTTCCAACCGCCGCTCCCCAAGGCCCCTGCCCTGTCGGGATCTGCATTGGAGGTTCTGATCCTGTCCGGAGCCGAGCAAGACGCTGAACAGTCGGCAAAGGAACCCGCCGCCGTTGCTGAGGTCATCCGGCGCGCAGAGATCGCGGAGCCCGTCCCCAAGCCTCGCGCCACGCCGACCAGCGAGCCTCCGATCCAGGTTCGGACAGGGCAGCCCGAGGCCGGCTCTCCGCCCGCCCCAGGTACCTTCGCCGAGAGCCGCGTCGGGCCGACCCCCGCCGAGCCCGGCCGGAATCGCACACCGGAAACGCACGAGCCGAACCAACACACGGCGACACGATCGAGCCCCGCCGCGCAGAGCGACGAGCCGCGCCCCCCGAGCAAGACCCTGCCCGCTCCGGCTGAGACGCTCGAGGCACCGGTGAATGCGTTGCAGATCCTGGCCAGCCGCGGCGAGGAGATCGACCGCCTGACGGCGAGCGGCCCTGACGGGAGCGCGGCCCGCGAGAGTCGGATCCGGCGCAAGTCCGTCAGCGCCAGCACCCGGGAGCTTCCGTACGCCAGCTATCTGGGTGCCTGGGCGCGCAAGGTCGAGCGCATCGGGAACCTCAATTACCCTCGAGAGGCCAAGAATCAGCGTATCTTCGGCAGCCTGCTCCTGCACGTCGCCCTGCGATCGGACGGCAGCGTCGAGCAGATCCGGGTCCTGCGATCGTCAGGGTACGATCTGCTGGACGAGGCCGCGATCCGGATCGTCGAGTTGGCCGCCCCCTACGCCCCCTTCCCGCCGGACATCGCCGCTGAGACGGATGTGCTCGACATCGTGCGCACCTGGCAGTTCTTGCGCGGCGGCAAGCTCGGCTGGGAAGAGTGACGGGATGCGGGCCGGGGACCACCCCAGCGGTCGCGCTTGCCTCACCGGACGCCGATCGGGATACTAGGGACATGACCTTCAGTACCTCGCTCACCAATCATTTCCTGATCGCGATGCCGGGTCTGCAGGACCCGAATTTCTCGCGGACCGTGACCTATGTCTGCGAGCACACGGACCAGGGCGCGATGGGCATCGTGATCAACCGTCCGCTCGAGGTGAGGCTGGGTGAGCTCCTCGATCAGCTGGAGATCTCAGCGCTGCGTCCCGGCGTGGGAACGATTCCGGTTTATCAGGGTGGGCCGGTGCAAACCGACCGGGGGTTCGTCTTGCACACGTCAGGGCCGACGTTCGACTCGACGTTGAGCATCACATCGGACATCAGTGTCACCACCTCGCGGGACGTCCTGGAGGCCATCGCCGCCGGCCACGGACCCACGGATACCCTGATCGCGCTCGGCTATGCCGGCTGGGGTGGCGGACAGTTGGAGCAGGAGATGAGCGCCAATGCCTGGCTGAGTGGACCGGCGAGTCATGAGATCATCTTCCGCATGGAGCCAGGCGCCCGATGGCTGGCAGCCGCGCAACTGCTCGGGGTCGATCTCAATCTGCTTAGCGGAGAAGCCGGTCACGCATGACCGCCCTGCTGGGGTTCGACTTCGGCCAGCGCAAGATCGGGGTCGCCGTCGGCCAGACCCTCACGGGCTCGGCCAATCCCTTGGTCACGCTTCGCAGCCGCAACGGCAAGCCGGACTGGGAAGGGATCCAGGCTCTGGTGAGCGAATGGAGCCCGGGGGCACTGGTGGTCGGGCTCCCCTTCAACATGGACGACTCCGAGGTTGACTGGTCTCCGCAGGTCCACCGGTTCGCTCGCCAGCTGCATGGCCGTTTCGGGCTTGCCGTTCATCTCATCGACGAGCGGCTGACCTCGATCGAGGCACGACATCAGACCAGGGATCGACCGGGCGCCCGTTTCCTCGGCCAGCGCGACATCGACGCGGTCGCGGCCGCACTCATCCTGGAAACCTGGCTTTGTGAGCAACGCTGAGATCTGGAAGGACAGCACAGAGCTCGAGGGGATCATCGACCGCATGGCGGCCGAGCTTCGGTCCCTGCTCGCCGCTCGAGGAATCGGCGCACCGCTGATGATCGGCATCCATACCGGAGGCGTCTGGGTTGCCGATCGGCTGCACGAGCGATTGGGTCTCGCCGAGCCGCTCGGCCACCTGGACATCTCGTTCTACCGGGACGATTTCACACGGATCGGTATGCACCCCCAGGTCCGCCCCTCCTATCTCCCCATCGGGATCGATGACCGCCACCTGGTGCTGGTGGACGACGTGCTCCAGAGCGGGCGCACCATCCGCGCAGCCCTCAATGTTCTGTTCGACTACGGCCGACCCGCCTCGGTGATCCTGGCGACCCTCGCCGAGCGCGACGGGCGCGAGCTGCCGATCGAGCCGAACGTCGTCGGCCTGCACGCCCAGCTCGAGCCTGGCGAGCACATCAAGCTCAGTGGCCCTCATCCGCTGCGTCTGCTGCGCGGACAGACTTCACGGAGCCCGTCAGCCAAGTTGGAGCGGACTCAAGGCGAGTCTGGCGGTTCAGGCAACGCCGGCTGCACGCGCCCGTGAAAACCCCGAATCCGCAGCTCGATGGCCAAGGCAATCTGAAGCACTTCCTCACGATCGAAGGGCTGAGGCGCGAGATCCTGGTCGAGATCCTCGACCGAGCCGAGGGCTTTCTCGGTGTGGCCAAACAGGCGGTCAAGAAGGTCCCGCTCTGCCGGGGCAAGGTCATCGCGAATCTCTTCTTCGAGACCAGCACCCGCACCCGGACGACCTTCGAGCTGGCCGCCAAGCGGCTCTCCGCGGATGTGCTCAATCTCAATGTCTCCACCTCGGCTACGGCCAAAGGCGAGACGCTGCTCGACACCCTGCGTAACCTCGAGGCGATGCACGTGGACATGTTCGTCGTGCGGCACGGCTCGAGCGGGGCCGCCCACTTCATCGCCACCCATGCGGCCCCGCATGTGAGCGTCATCAATGCCGGCGACGGTCGCCATTCCCATCCCACCCAGGGCATGCTGGACATGTTCACGATCCGCCATCACAAGCCGGATTTCGCGGCCATCAAGGTCGCCATCGTCGGCGACATCCTGCATTCACGGGTGGCACGATCCCAGATCCTGGCGCTCAATACACTGGGTGCGTCCGAGGTCAGGGTGATCGGACCACGCACGCTCATCCCCGAGTGCGCCGCTGAGGCACTCGGGGTGCGTGTCTTTCACGATCTGCTTGAGGGGATCCGGGATGTCGATGTCGTCATCATGCTGCGTCTGCAGCGCGAGCGCATGACCAGCGCCCTGCTTCCGAGCGAGCACGAATACTTTCAATTGTACGGGCTCACCGAGGAGCGCCTCGCCCAGGCCCATCCGGACGCCATCGTGATGCACCCCGGACCGATCAACCGGGGCGTCGAGATGGAATCGCAGGTTGCCGACGGCACACGCTCGGTGATCCTGGAGCAGGTCACCAACGGCATCGCCATCCGCATGGCGGTGATGTCGATGTGCATCGGCACCCAGAACCTCGCCGGCCGCGGCGAGAAGGCGCCGTATGGCTGATGCGGTTCGGATCAGCATCCGCAACGGACGCCTGATCGACCCGGCGAACGGTCTGGATCGGGAGACCGATCTGCATCTTGCCGATGGTCGGGTGCTGGCAATCGGCGAGGCACCCGCAGGATTTCAGCCGGATCGGATCTTGGAGGCCGGAGGTCGAATCGTCTGCCCTGGCTTCGTCGACCTGAGCGCCCGCCTGCGCGAGCCCGGGCTGGAGCAGAAGGCGACGATCGCGAGCGAGACCAAGGCCGCGGCAGCCTCGGGAATCACGACACTCTGCTGTCCGCCCGACACCACGCCCGTCATCGATACCCCCGCAGTCGCGCAATTGATCGGCCAGACCGCACAGCGACACGGATTCGCGCGCGTCCTCCCGGCCGGGGCGATGACCCAAGGTCTGGAGGGTCGTCAGATCACCGAGATGGCCGCGCTCAAGCTGGCAGGTTGCCCGGTTCTGAGCCAGGCCGATCGGCCGGTCCGCAGCACCCAGGTGCAGCGCCGAGCGATGGAGTACGCCGCGACCTTCGGGCTCACCCTCTTCCTGCACCCCCTAGACCCCGATTTGAGCAGCGGCGGCTGCGCCCATGAGGGCCGGGTGAGCACCCGGCTGGGTCTCCCGGGCATCCCGGAAGCCGCCGAGACGGTCGCGATCGCCCGCGATCTCGCACTCGCGGACCAGACCGGCGCCCGTATCCACTTCCGCGGCCTCTCCAGCGCACGTGCAGTGGCCATGCTGGCTGAGGCCCGCCGCCGTGGCGTGCGGGCGAGTGGCGACGTCGGCATCCACCAGCTCTTCCTGACAGAGGATGACCTGGACGGTTTCGACACCAGCTGCCACTTGGTCCCGCCACTGAGGACGCGCACCGACCGCGACGCCCTGCGTCGCGCGCTCGCGGCCGGCGAGCTCAGCGCCGTCTGCTCCGATCACCAGCCGCATGACGCCGACGCCAAGCTGCTCCCCTTCCCCGAGACCACCCCAGGCATCTCCGGGCTGGAGACGCTGCTGCCCCTCGCACTGCGGCTCGTCGCCGAGGGCGTGCTGGACCTTTCGGCTGTGATCGCACGCCTGACCATCGGTCCCGCCGAGATCCTGGGCGTCGATCTCGGTCATCTCACACCGGGGGCCGCTGCGGATGTCTGCATCTTCGACCCGAATGCGCGCTGGACACCGACCCCGGAGACACTCCTCAGTCATGGCGAGAACAGTCCCTTCCTCTACCAGGAGATGCGTGGGCGGGTGACAGCGACACTGCTGGAGGGGCGGGCCGTATTCGAGCGGGGCGACAGGGATTGATCCGGACCAACCAGCATGGCTGACCGGGCGCCTAAACGGCCGGTCGGCCTTCAGGTATGATCTTGCGGAGCGCGCGGCCGACTTCCGGGCACGAGCCGGAGGAGCTGGCCGGCCCGACAACCGCCGGCGCCGCTGTCCGGACCTCGCTGACCGCCGATGACAGCCCGTTGCTGTAAGGTTCACGCCCGGAGCCCACCTTGAGCCTTGTCACCGCCCCACCCTTCCCGGATTTCTCCCGCGCCCGCGTCCTGGTGGCGGGCGATCTGATGCTGGACCGTTATTGGAGCGGCTCGACCCGAAGGATCTCACCCGAGGCACCGGTGCCGGTGGTGCATGTCGGTCAGGTCGAGGACCGACCGGGCGGAGCCGCCAACGTCGCGCTCAATCTGGCCACGCTGGGCTGCCAGGTCACACTGGTGGGGGTGACGGGCGACGATGCGGCCGCCGACATCCTGACCGACCAGCTTGCGGCCCAGGGGATCCGCATCCTGCTGCACCGCCGCGCCGACCTCCCAACGATCACCAAGCTGAGGGTCCTGAGTCATCATCAGCAGCTGATCCGGCTCGACTTCGAGCAATCGCTCGCGCCGCTCGGCGAGGACCCGCTCCCGACGATGCTGGCGAATGCGCTCCACGAGTCCGACCTCTTGGTCCTATCGGACTATGCGAAGGGCACCCTTGTCGATCCTCGGCGCCTCATCGCGATGGCGCGCGAGCTCGGGAAACGGGTGCTCGTGGATCCCAAGGGCTCGGAATTCGCACGCTATCAGGGCGCGAGCTTGCTGACCCCGAACCGAGGCGAGCTGGAGGCGATCGTCGGGGTCTGCGCCGACGACGCGACCCTCGTGGGTCGGGGTGAGCGGCTGCGCGCGGAGCTCGGTCTAGACGCACTGCTGGTGACGCTGGGCGAGCGTGGCATGCTCCTGCTGCGGCCCTCGGCGGACGCCTTGCACCTGCCGACCCGTGCACACGAGGTCTTCGACGTGACCGGGGCTGGCGACACCGTGATCGCGACACTGGCGGCCGCGCTCGGCGCCGGTGTGGAGCTCAGCGAGTCCTGCACGCTGGCCAACTGCGCCGCGGGCCTTGCGGTCGGTAAGCTCGGCGCGGCGGCGGTCACTGCGCGCGAGCTGAAACGGGCCTATCTCGGAGCCGAATGGCATACCCTGCTCGATCAAGAGGCCCTGCTCGACGCTGTCGCCGCCGCGCGGGCAGCCGGCGAGCGGATCGTGATGACCAACGGCTGCTTCGATATCCTGCACGAAGGTCACGTGGCCTACCTCCAGCAGGCCAGGCGGCTGGGGGACCGCCTCATCGTCGCGGTCAACGACGACGCCTCCGTGCGCCGGCTCAAGGGCCCGGATCGGCCCGTCAACGGTGTGGAGCAGCGCATGGCCGTGCTCGCCGGCCTCGCCTCGGTGGACTGGGTCTGCGCCTTCTCCGGGGATACCCCGGAGGCGCTGATCTGCCGGGTCAGACCGGATCTGTTGGTCAAAGGCGGGGACTACCGCGCCGAGGAGATCGCCGGGGCCGAGTGCGTGCGTAAGAATGGAGGGGAGGTCCGCATCCTGGACCTGCTCCCCGGGCGCTCCACCACCCGCATCCTCGGTGCGATCCGCGGCGGCTGAGCAGGGGCGCGCAGCACACATGGCCTGTGAACCGCGGGCAGCGACCGAACGCACATGACCAGAGGTCTCTACACCCTTTCGCTGCACATCCTGCTCCCGTTCGCGCTGCTGCGACTGTATTGGCGCAGCCTCAAGTCACCCGCCTACCGAAAGCGGATCTCGGAGCGGCTGGCCATCCAGCCGGCCGGGCCAGCCGCACAGGTCTGGGTGCACGCGGTTTCGGTCGGCGAGGTGCAGGCCGCCGAGCCCTTGATCAGGCGTCTCCTCGCCCGTGACCCGCCGACGCGGGTGTTGGTCACCACGACGACCCCGACGGGTGCCGAACGGCTGCGCGCGCGCTTCGCGGCCAGGGTGCCGCATCGCTATACGCCCTTCGATCTACCCGCAGTCGTGGGGCGTTTTCTTGACCAGACGGATCCATCCTTGGTGATCGTGATGGAGACCGAGATCTGGCCGAATATGCTCGCCACTTGCGCCGCGCGGGGCATCCCTGTGATCTTGGCCAACGCGCGCTTGTCGGAGCGCTCGGCGCGCGGCTACAGGCGGGTCGCTCGCCTGACGGGTGAAGCCCTGCGGTGCTTCGACATCATCGCCGCGCAGTCGGAGGCGGATGCACAGCGCTTCATCGCCCTCGGAGCGGAACCACGGCGAGTGGCGGTGACCGGAAGCATCAAGTTCGACCTATGCAGCCCGGCTGGTCTGCTCGATCAGGCCGAGGCGATGCGCCGCTTCTGGGGTGCGGGACGGCCGGTGTGGGTGGCGGCCAGCACCCACGATGGCGAAGACGAGCCGGTCCTCATGGCCCACAAGCATGTCCGAGCCGCCGTTCCGGGCGCGCTGCTCGTCCTGGTGCCGCGTCACCCCGAGCGCTTCGATCGCGTGGCGGACTTGGTCGTGAAACAGGGCTTGACACTCGCGCGCCGCAGTCGCCGGGAGCCTTGCGAGCCAAGCACCGCGGTCTTCCTCGGCGATACCATGGGCGAGCTGCCGGTCTTCATCGCGGCGGCCGACGCGGCATTCATCGGCGGCAGCCTGGTCCCGGCCGGCGGCCACAACCTGCTCGAAGCAGCGTCGGTCGGTGTGCCCGTAGCGGTCGGCCCGCACCACTTCAATTTTGCGGCCATCACCGATTCGCTGTGCAGCGCGGGCGGCGCAGCCCGGGTGGCGGACGCCACCGAGCTCGCTGATCTCATGGTCGCCTGGCTGACCGACGCCACCGAGCGCGCACGGATCGGCGAGAAGGGGCGCCAGGTGGTCGAGCAGAATCGCGGTGCCCTCGAGCGTCTGATGCGCTGCGTAGAGGCCCGTCTAACCCCCAAGCCAGCGGCCGGGAACTGACTGGAGCCGGTCGACGACGGGGCTCTGTGGAGACGGCGTTGAGCTGGGAAGCGACCTCACCGTCGCGATTCAGCTTGACCCTGAATCAGGGGTGGGCCGATGCTCGCCGCTCAGGGGCACCGAGCCGGGCGCTGCAGCCGTGGCGGGCAGGTCTTCATCGCCGCCGCTACCGCGGCGGGTCAATCGGGCGCTTTGAACAGGCTCCAGACCTCGCGGAACTGAGCATCGGTGGAGTCGCCGATCCACTCGAAGCCGACCGATTCGCTGCAGACGACTTGGATCCCGCAATGGCGCATGCGTTCTAGGACGTTCTGTTTGAAGGCGGGCTTGCGTGAGATGATCCCATCGGCCGGAACAAACACCTGGTAACCCCAGCGTTGCAGGCCCGAGACGGTCTGCACGATGCAGATATGCGCCTCCATGCCAACCACGACCAACTGGCGCCGATCCGGGTGGGACGAGATGTTGCGCTCGAACCCGGGTGCGGTGCAGCAGGAAAAGGCGGTCTTCTCGGTGGGTTCCGCACCCTCTGGGATGTTCTCGCGAATCGCTGCCAGGAGCGGGCCGAGCCCTTTCGAGTTGTGCTGGGTTGCGATGACGGGGATCCCCAGGACCTTGGCGGCAGAGACCAGCCGATTGATGTTCGCGACGACCGCCTCCAGCTCGTCGTGGGGCATTGCGTTGGCCAACCGCTCCTGGGCATCGATGATCAGGAGCTGTGAGAAATTCCGCTGACAAAGCGGCATCTGAGCCTGATGGGTGCTCATGGCATGTCCTCCGATCTGTCTTTTGGCCTGTCATCTGCGCTGAAGGACGATCAGGCGGCCGGCGGAGTGTGCGCCAGCGCCCCTGAACAAATCAAGGAATCGGATTCGGATGACGTCTCGGGGGCAGCCAGCCCACCTGCCGCGAGGCGCGACTCTCGGAAAGCTCCATGGTCAGAGGCTGAGGTGCCTGAGCACACCGGCGCCTTCTGCCCCGGACGGGAAACGCTGCAGACTTTAGCTCCTAGAACTCGAAGCCGTCGGGCTCGACGACATTCGCCAGTGGGGGCGTGCAGGTCTCGAACAGCCCCGCGCGACGGAAATCGCCCTCTGCGACCCGCGTGATCAGCACGGCTTCCATGACGGGAGCCACCCCGAGGATGCAGAACAGACGCCCGCCAGCGGCCAATTGCCCCTGGAGCATCGGCAAAGCGGCCTCGGTCGGCATCGAGCCGGTCACCGCAATCACATCGAACGGTCCTCCCTCGACCGGCCCGGCAAGGCCATCGCCCTCGCGAACCTCGACCACCGACTCCAGTCCCGCGGACGCCAGCCGCGCCCGCGCCTCGGACGCAAGTCCGGGGTTGTACTCGATGCTGATCACCCGCTTGCCCAGTTGGCTCAGACAAGCGGTCACATAGCCTGTCCCGGTGCCGATTTCCAGCACCCGGTCGCCAGGCTTGACGGCAAGCGCCTGCAGCATCCGGCCAACGACCTTGGGCGGCAGCATGCTCTGTGACTCGTCGATCGGGATCTCGATGTCGGCGTAGGCCAGCCCCTGATAGGCGTCGGGCACGAATGACTCCCGCCGAACGGACGCCATCGCCTCCAAGACCCGGTCGTCCAGGACATCCCAGGGGCGAATCTGCTGCTGCACCATGTTGAAACGGGCACGTTCGGCGGCGGTTTCCATGACAATCGGGTCCTCTTCGTCGTTGTTCGGGCGGGCAGGGAGACTACTGGCTTTGCATGGATCGGGCAACCACCGGATCGACGCCTGGGGGCATTGCAACATTCGCCCGGTCGGGTCCGTGCGATCGGCTCGTCCAGACTAGTCAACGACCTGCGCATAGCCTTCACTACGCACACCCTGCAGGAGGGAATCGACATCGCCCGTCGGCACTCCAAGCATCTTCAACGCCTCCGCACCCAATCGCAGGCTGCTCTCGATCGCCTCTGGGTACGCCAGCGTGGCGCCGGCGCGGATGAGATTCCCGCAGGCCTCCAGGTCGCGGGCGCGGGCGATCACGGGTACCCTTGGATAGGCCGTGCGGATATGCGAGACGACCCGCAGGGCGGTCGGACCATGATCGATGGTCAGGATCACCAGGGCGGCGCTGCCCACCTGGGCGGCGGCCATGAGGTCCGCGTCGCCGATGTCACCGAAATAGACCGCGCGCCCGTCCTGCTCGCCACGCTTGACATTGGCGGGATTGGTGTCGAAGGCGATAAAGCGGATCTCGTTCGCCTCCAACAGGGTGGCGACGGTATGACCGACGCGCCCGTATCCCGCGATCACGACCCGGCCGGCGGGGTCCGAGCCGCCGGCCGGGTCGACGAAGGTCCTGACCGGCGCGGCTCGCCGCTCGAGGCGCCAAGCGAGACCGTCTCCGAGCCGCACCAACAAGGGTGTGAGCAGCATGCTGACCGAGATCACGGTGACGGCGATCACGAAGGTCGGGTCATCGATGACGCCGAGCACCTTTGCGGAGCCGAACAGGACGAAGCCGAACTCGCCGCTCTGGGCGAGCATGAACGCGATGCGCGTGGCGGTTCCGGGCGGCAACCCGAACAGCAGCGCGATCAGCAGCAGGACCACGAGCTTGATGGTCAGGATCAGGACGACATGCTGGGCGAGCAGCAACGGCTGGGACGCGATCGCATCCAGATCGATGGACATCCCGACGGCGACGAAGAAGAGGCTCATCAGGAGTCCCTTGAAAGGCTCGATCTGGGCCTGGATCTGGAAGCTGAATCGCGAGGTGGAGAGCAGCATCCCCATCATGAAGGCACCCAGCGCCATCGAGAGACCGGCCTCATGCATGGCGCCCGCGGCCAGAAAGACCGCTAACAGGACCATCAGCGTAAAGGCCTCCCGATTGTTCTGACGCAGAAGGTACGCAAGCGCGAAGGGCACGAGGTAGCGTCCGAACGCGACGATCACGCCGACCATCCCGATCACGACGACAACCTGCTGCCAGAATGGGACATCGGCCGACAGGGTTCCCACGTCCGAGAGGATGGGGACAATCGCGAGCAGCGGTACGACGGCCAGGTCCTGCATCAAGAGGACGGCGAAGGCGGCGGTCCCGTGACGCGTATTGAGATCACCCCGCTCGAAGAGCGATTGCATGACCAGCGCGGTCGAAGAGAGCGCCAGGGTGAGGCCCATCAGCAGGGCGGCGCGCCAGGAATATGCATACAAGGACATGTAGGCCCCGATCAGGACACCCGAAATCAGGATCTGGGCCGAGCCCAATCCGAACACCTCCCGGCGCAGCGCCCACAATCGCCTGGGCTTCATCTCCAACCCGATGAGAAAAAGCAGGAGGACCACGCCGAGCTCGGTGAAATTGCGGACGTCCTCGACCTGCGCGGTCACCGAGGGACCGGGTGAATAGGGTCCGACGACGATCCCCGCGACCAGCAGCCCCAGGATGGATCCGAGGCCCAAGTGCTTGAACAGGGCAACGGTGATCGCAGCCACCGTCAGCAGCGCGATTGCCGAGATGACAAAGCTGTTGAGCTCCATGCCGCGACTCTACCAATTTCGTGCGGAGCTGAGCATTAAACCCGCCCGGCAGGTAGGCGTATCCTACCAGCTCTTGTGGCCGACACCGCCGAGAGACTGGCGCCTATGCACTCAATCCGATCCGGGCGGCCGCGCGTTGCTGTTGCCGGCGCCAGCGGCTTTATCGGGACCGCCGTCTGCAGGACGCTCGCGGAGGATCTCGACGTCCTGGCACTGACCCGTTCGCCCGCCCGGTCGCGGACGCCGGACCCTGATCTCCGGATCTCCTGGCGCTACTGCGATCTCTTCTCGGCGCGCGACCTGATGGTCAGCCTGTCCGGTTGCGCGTATGCGGTCTACCTGGCGCATTCGCTCGCGCCCTCGTCTCGCCTCACCCAGGCCAATCCGCGCGACATGGACCTCATCCTGGCCGACAACTTCGCCCAGGCCGCGGCCGCGAATGGCATCAAGCAGATCATCTTCGTCGGCGGTCTGATCCCGGAGGGCTTTCGCATCGCGCCGCTGCTCTGGAGCCGGCGCGAGGTCGAGCTGGTCCTGGCCTCGCGGGGCACACCCGTCACGTCCCTGCGCGCCGGCCTGGTCGTCGGGCCAGGGGGCTCGGCACCGAGACTCATGGTCGATCTGGTCAGGCGGCTACCGATCCTGCTGGTGCCGCCCCAGGCCCGCTCCTTGACTCGACCCATCGCGCTTCCGGATCTGGTGCGCGCCATTCGGCACTGCCTGGGCCAGCCGGAACGGTATCGTGGCTCATTCGATATCGGCGGCCCGGAATGGCTCACCTATGAGGAGATGTTGCGACGGACGGCGGAGGTCCTTGGTCTGCGAAGAAAGATCTTGACGCTGCCCTGGATGCCGCTCTGGATTGCCACGGTCGCCGCCCGGCTGTTCAGCGGCGCCCCCTCCGCCCTGATCGGCCCAGCGTTGGAGAGCCTGCCGCAAGACACCGTGATGCGCGACAACCCGGTGCAGCGGGCGATCGATCTGGGCGCGATTCCCTTTCGCACCGCGCTCAGCGCCGCAATCGACCCATCCAGCGGGCGGTTGCTCCCGAATCCGCGCCAGCCGATCCAGGGTCAGGACCGCGAGCGGATGCGCCAGGCCAAGCTGGTGCGGTCCGTCCAGCGGATCATTCTGCCACCGGGGCAGGATGCGGCCTGGGTTTCGGGCAATTACTTCCGCTGGCTCGGGACCTGCTGCTGGCCCCTTGTCCAGGTCCGAATCGACAATTCAGGCCGGTGTGAGGTGTGTGCCCGATTCCCGCGGTTGCGCCTCCTGTCTCTGCAAAGACTGGCGGAAGCAAGCACGCCGCAACGCGAGGTTTATGGGATTGCGGGAGGACTCTTGAGCCGGGACGACGGGCAGGGGCGAGCACGGTTCGAGTTCCAGACCCTGCTGGGAGACCGCTATACCATGGCCGCGATCCATGACTACGCGCCGGCCCTGCCGTGGTATGTCTATCTCTGGACCCAGGCGGTGGCCCATCTGATGGTCATGCGTCGTTATCAGAGCCGGTTGGCGCGCCTGGCGAGATAGGCAGATCCGCCGGAGTGCGTTGCCGCCACGCAGGGGCTGATCATCGGCCGTGCTGGCCAGGAGAGACAGCGGTCAAAGGTAGGACGCAACCATCCCGCCCAGATCCAGACGCGCGCGCAGCCGCCGGCAGAGCATGAAGGCGCCCATGAACTTGCGGTGGAGGAACAGGGTCTCTGGAGCCGGCATGGTGCTGAAAGCCCCCGAGTAAAAGAGCTCGCGACCGCGCGCATAGACGCGCTCGAACAGGTCAGAGACGCCGAAGTCATATCGCCCGCCACGGCGCAGCGGCTCGCCGGCCAGACGCAGAAGGTCGATGAGCCTCTCCACCTGCCTGTCGGGATCCTTCGCACCGACATACCCCAGATCCACGGAGGCCATCCGGATGGCGTCGAGATCATCGGCGATCAGGGCTCGGGCAAGACGGCGGTAATCGCCGGTGAGGTTGGACGACACCGGCAAGGCGGCACCAAAATCAAGCAGCACGATGCGCCTCGTGGACACCTGATAGAGATAGTTGCCGAAATTCGGATCAGACTGGACCAGGCCGAAGTCGAAGACCTCGCGCATCGCCAGGTGCGTGAGCAAGGCCGCCGCTCTGTCACGCTCCTCGCGCGAGTAGACACTCTGGGCAAGTCGATCCACCGGGACACCGTCGGCGAAGTCCATCGCCAGGATCCGCTGCGTCGAGAGATCGCGATGCACCCGGGGCACGCTGAGGTCCGGATCATCCCCGACGCGCGCCCCATAAA
>NZ_JAJDNA010000041.1 GCF_022340925.1 Thiocapsa sp. | reverse complement strand
CGCTCGCCGACCGCCGATGAGACTGCCGGGTTTCCTGTCCCTTGTACGTTAGCAATCTATAATATCTGTGTAGGATGCCGCTCGCAGCGGTGCGGGGCTGGCTGAATCCGCCTCTCGAGTGATCAGAGTCAGGAGAACCCTGTCAGGGCTTCTCCGGATGTTCCCGCGCCACCGCAGGCCTCAGCTGCCGAGGGGGCGTCGGGCAGATGGTTGATGCCGGTCGACGCCGTTGTCGTGAGGGTGCCGCGAGCCCCTCGTGTCAGATGCGTTCAGCGGGGTAACTCCGACCATGACTCGCATCCCGCATCATCATCCCAAGCACCGCTCGCGCCGCCCGGCGGCCTATCATCTTCCCCCGCTGCAGGTGGAGCGGCCGCCCCTCGGGCTGGCCGGGACGATCGCCAACGTCTTCATCGACTCCCCTCTCACCCCGCTGCTCATGATAGCGACCCTGCTGGTCGGCATCCTGGGGCTGATCGTCACCCCGCGTCAGGAGGACCCTCAGATTTCGGTCCCCATGATCGATGTGTTCTTCGAGTACCCCGGGGCTTCGGCGGAGCAGGTTGAAAGCCTCGCCGTACGGCCCCTGGAACGCATGATGAGCGAGATCCCGGGGGTCAAGCATGTCTATTCGGCCGCCGAGCGGGAGCGCGGCATGGTCATCGTCCGCTTCGAGGTCGGCGAGCCTTTGGGTCCTTCCATCGTCAAGGTCCACGACAAGCTCCAGACCAATCTCGACAAGATCCCGCCCGGGGTCTCGATGCCGCTGGTGCAGCCCAAGACGGTGGACGACGTGCCGGTCGTCACGGTGACCCTGTGGTCACTGGAGCTCGACGACAGCGAGCTGCGCATCCTCGCCAACGACGTTCTCCAGCGCCTGGAGGAGGTCAAGGACACAGGACCGGGATTCGTGGTGGGCGGTCGCCGCCAACAGATCCGGATCGAGGTGCACCCAGAGCGTCTCGCGGGTCATGGTGTCACGCTCGACCAGGTCGCCGAAACGGTCCGCCAGGCCAACCGCGAGCGGGGCGCCGGGACTCTGGAGGCGGGCGACCAGCTGCTCAGGGTGAGCACCGGGGGGTATCTGCGAAGCGCCGACGATGTGGCCGACCTGGTGGTCGGCACCCAATTCGGCAGGCCAATCTATCTCCGGGACGTCGCCCTCGTCTATGAGGGACCGGAAGAGACCGCGCAGATGGTGACCTATCACAGCGGGCCCCAGGCGCCGGCCAGCGAGCCGCGCACCGACGGGGCCCCGGCGGTGACCGTTGCCATCGCGAAAAAGGAGGGCACCAACGGGGTACGCGTGGCCAACGACATCCTGGCCAAGGTGGACGCGTTGAAGGGAAGGCTGATCCCAGAGAATGTCCAGATCAGCGTGACCCGCAACTACGGCAAGACCGCCAACGACAAGGTCAACGAGCTGTTGTCCGCCCTGCTCGAGGCCGCCCTCATTGTGAGCGTCATCTGCTTCATCACCATTGGCACACGGCCCGCCATGGTCGTCATCATCGTCATCCCCTTGGTGATCCTGATCACGATCTGGTCGGCCTGGGCACTCAACTACACCATTGACCGGGTGAGCCTGTTCGCCCTGATCTTTTCCATCGGGATCCTGGTGGACGACGCCACCGTGGTGGTGGAGAACATCTTCCGCCGCTGGCTGCTGGAGGGCCGCACCAGCATCGACATCGCGGTGGACGCGGTCCGGGAGGTCGGCAATCCAACCATCATCGCCACCCTGACGATCCTCGCGGCGCTGCTCCCGATGGGATTCGTCAGCGGCATGATGGGTCCATACATGCGGCCGATCCCGGTGCTCGGGTCGGTGGCCATGGGATTTTCGCTGTTCGCAGCATTTGTGTTTACGCCCTGGTGCTCCTACCAGCTCCGCCCCCGACTCGAGGCGTTGAAGCGCGCCGAGGAGCGGGAGCGGAGGACACAGGAGATCATCGGCAAGATCTACCGGCCCATCGTCTCCCCCTTCATCCGCCACCGCCCCCTGGCCTGGGGCCTGCTGGGGGTCGTGGTCATCGCCTTCCTCCTCGCCTGCTCGATGTTCTACACCAAGGCGGTGACGGTCAAGATGCTGCCCTTCGACAACAAGCCGGAGCTGAACGTGGTGGTCAACCTGCCGGAGGGCACGGCGCTGCCGGTGACCGCTAACGTGACCCGGCGCCTCGCCGAGGCCCTGCGTGGGGTCCCGGAGGTAGCCGCCCTGCAGAGCTATGTCGGCACCGTCTCGCCCTTCAACTTCAACGGCATGGTGCGCCATTACTACCTGCGCGGAAAAGCCTGGGAGGGCGATATCCAGGTGATGCTGCTCGACAAACACGCGCGCGAGCGCAGCAGCCATCAGATCGCCGCGGCCGCCCGCACGCTCCTCACCCCCATCGCGCGGGATCTCGGTGCGCGCATCGCGGTGGTCGAAATGCCGCCAGGGCCGCCGGTGCTGCAGACGGTGGTCGCCGAGGTCTATGGCCCGGACGCGGAGACCCGGCGGGAAGTCGCGCGGGACCTGACGCACCTCTTCGAGCAGGTCCCGGACATCGCCGATGTGGACAACTACCTGAGCGAGCCGCATGACCGTTGGCGCTTCGAGGTCGACACCGAGAAGGCCACCCGCCGAGGTGTCACAGTGGACACCATCAACCGCAACCTGGCCATGGCGATGGGTGGGTACCAGCTCGGCGACGTCAAGCGTGAAAAGGTCCTGGAGCCCGTCAACATCGTGGTCGAGCTACCGCTCTCCCTGCGCGCTTCCACCAGCGCCCTGGGTCAGCTCCCGATCCCCGCGGCCGACGGTGCGACCGTCCCGCTGGCGGAGCTTGGCTGGTTCGAGAAGGTGCCGGAGGATTCGATCATCTACCACACGGACTTACGCCCCATGGAGTACGTCGTGGGAGAGATGTCCGGCCGACTGGGAGCACCCATCTACGGAATGCTGCGGGTCAACGAGCTGCTGACGGATTACCAGACGCCCGACGGCGTCACCCTCTCCGGGACCCTCACGGGGCCGCCGGAAGACGAGGGGGTGTCGAGCTTCGAGTGGACCGGCGAGTGGACCGTCACCTACGAGACCTTCCGGGACCTCGGCCTGGCCTTTGCCGCGGCCCTGGTACTGATCTATATCCTCCTGGTCATCGAGTTCGATGACTTCCTGATCCCGGCGACGGTGATGCTCCCCATCCCGCTGACCATCATCGGCATCGTCACCGGTCATTGGCTGCTGAACGCGGAGTTCACCGCGACCTCCATGATCGGCTTCATCGCCCTGGCCGGGATCGAGGTGCGCAACTCCATCCTTTTCGTGGACTTCGCGAAGAACGAGATGCACCGCGGCCTGCCAATCGAGGAGGCAGTGCTCAGGGCCGGTCAGATCCGCATGCGCCCCATCTGGGTAACGGACCTCACCATGATGGGCGGGGCCGCCACCATTCTGTTCGACCCCATCTTCCAGGGCATGGCGATCTCCCTGCTGTTCGGGGCCCTGACCTCGGTCACCCTGACGATGCTCACGTTGCCCCTGCGCTGCATCTCCGCCCGCAGCGCCTTCTGCAAGCAGCCGTCGAGGGAAGACGACACGGCGTCTGAGCCCGGCGGGGCTGCGCAGCCCCAGCCGCTGCAGTCCCCGAGGGGCGAATCATCCTGATCCCCGCACTGGCGCCCGCGCATCGCCCGCGCCCGCAGTGGGCAACCGAATCGCTGAGGCCTGAGCTCAACGTCACATCGGGATACCGCCGGGGGGCAGTCCGCCCGGTGGGAAACCGCCGGGCATGCGGCCCTGCATGGATCGCATCATCTTGGCCATGCCGCCGCCCTTCATCTTCTTCAGCATCTTCTGCATCTGCGTGAACTGCTTGAGCAGCCTATTCACATCCTGTACCTGCGTGCCGGAGCCGGCCGCGATCCGGCGCTTTCTGGCACCCTTGATGACCGCCGGGAAACGGCGTTCCTGAGGCGTCATGGAGTTGATAATGGCAATCAGCTTGCCCATCTCCTTGTCACTGGCCTTGTCCTTGAGATGATCCGGAATCTGGCTCATACCCGGCAGCTTCTCCATCAGACTCATCATCCCGCCCATCTTGGCCATCTGGTCGAGCTGCTCCTTGAAGTCCACAAGGTCGAACTCTCTCCCCTTCTTGAGCTTCTTGACCAGCCGCTCGGCCTTGTCCTTGTCGACTTTGGCCTGGACCTCCTCGACCAGCGAGACGACGTCGCCCATGCCGAGGATACGAGAGGCGATTCGGTCCGGGTAAAAGGGCTCGAGTGCCGTGGTCTTCTCGCCGGTCCCCAGGAATTTGATCGGTTTACCGGTGACCTGACGAATCGAGAGGGCCGCACCGCCGCGGGCGTCTCCATCGATCTTGGTCAGAACCACGCCGGTCAGCGGCAGCGCCTCGTCGAATGCCTTGGCGGTATTGGCCGCATCCTGACCCGTCATGGCATCCACGACGAACAGGGTCTCGATCGGCTTTACGGCCGCGTGCACGGCCTTGATCTCGTCCATCATGGCCGAGTCGACATGGAGGCGACCTGCGGTATCGACGATCAGCACGTCCTTGAAGTGTCTACGCGCCACCTCCAGGGCCCGCTTTGCGATCTCGATCGGGTTCTGGTCCGGAGAGCTGGGGACGATCTCCGCTCCCACCTCGGTCGCCACCGTCCTCAACTGCTCGATGGCCGCAGGGCGGTAGACGTCACAACTGACGACCACCACGGACTTGCCCTGCTTCTCCTGGAGCCAGCGGGCGAGCTTCGCCACACTCGTCGTCTTACCTGACCCCTGCAGACCCGCCATCAGGACCACCGCCGGCGGCTGTGCCGTGAGATCAAGCTGTTCATTGGCCTGCCCCATGAGCTTGACCAGCTCGTCGTTGACGATCTTGATCATCACCTGCCCCGGGGTCAGGCTCTTGGTCACGGCCTCGCCCAGTGCCTTTTCACGTACCTCCTCCACGAACTGGCGGACCACCGGGAGCGCGACATCGGCTTCCAGGAGCGCCATGCGCACCTGGCGCACCGTCTCCTTGACGTTGTCCTCGGTCAGACGCCCCTGACCGCGCAGGTTCTTGAGAACGTCGCCAAAACGGTCCTGGAGATTCTCAAACATAGGGTGGGCCTCAATCTTGGTCGGGCTTGGGCGCCCGCGAAAACGATCTGACAGAAAACGCCGACTGCATCCGGCCGGTCACGAAACATCGGAGTATAATGCGCGGCAATTGCACGCGATACGACCGCACGCCGTTTTCCGATTCAGTCCCTTGCGCCGTTCGTTTCAATGCTATGAGCCACACCCTCGTTGCCATCGCCGCCATCTTCTGCTATTCGGCCGCCACCGTCTTGATCGGCTTGCGCCTGTTCCGGGCGAACGCTGGCTGGATCCCGCCGAGGGGTCTCGCGCTGGCCGTGACATTCGTCGGGCTGCTGCTGCATAGCTGGCTCCTTTGGGACAGCATCTTCAGCCACGCCGGTCTCCATCTCAGCTTTTACAGCGCCCTGGCCTTGACCTCCTGGACCGTGATCACGTTGTTGCTGGTCTCAAGCCTTACCAAGCCGGTGGAGAACCTCGGTCTGCTGCTCTTGCCAGCCGCGGCCCTCAGCCTCCTTTTCGAGGCCATTTTCCGCGAGGTCAGCTTCATGCAACCGAGCGCCAGCTGGCCGTTGAAGATCCATGTCTTGCTGTCGATGCTCGCGTACAGCCTCCTGACCCTCGCCGCTGTTCAGGCGATACTGCTGGCGGTGCAGGATCATCACCTGCGCAGTCGTCACCCCGGCGGCTTCGTCCGTACCTTACCGCCCTTGCAGACCATGGAGAGCCTCCTGTTCGAGATGATCACGGCCGGTTTCGTCCTGCTGACGTTCGCCCTCCTCAGCGGCTTTGCCTTCCTCGAGGACATGTTCGCGCAACACCTCGTTCACAAGACGGTGCTGTCGGTGTTGGGCTGGTTGATGTTCGGGGGCCTGCTGATCGGGCGGTTTCGAAGCGGTTGGCGCGGCCGCACCGCGATTGCCTGGACGCTCGGCGGGTTCGGGGTCCTGATCCTGGCTTATTTCGGCAGCAAGGCCGTGCTGGAGCTGATCCTCGAGCGCACGGCGTAGTCAGCGACGTCCGAGTCGCGACGCAGCGTGCCCTGTCCGCCTCGACCCCGGCGATCTCGGCCGGTGCACCCGGGATGCCGACGAGCCGGCGAAACACCGGATGCCCCCGGTCAGGGCTGCACCAGGGCACCGGAGCTGCCAACCTGGCGTTCGCGAGCCGCTCCCCTGGGACCGAGCGCGGGCGCCAACCGGGTCTTGACTTGCCCCGGAACCGGTGCCGTGGCGGCGATCAGGACGCAGGCATCGGGATATCGAATCCTGTCAGCCAACCGCTGACCGCTCGTATCGTGGTCACAGCAAGGCCCCGCCGCAGCTACTCCCCTGGCCGGCGGTGCATCCATAGCAGTGCTCTCCGGTGCGGATGTGCCACCCCGCGAGTCGTGATGCGTCCAGCTCCCCGATATGAAGGCGTTGCGCATCCTGCTCGATCGGTAGATCAAGCATCTGATTGAAATCGCAGTCGAAGACGAAGCCCTGCCAGTCCACGCTGATGAGATCGCGGCACATGACCGCCTCCAGGTTCTCTGGACGATACGCATCTTTCAACAGGGCCAGATAATCGTCGAACTGCCCTGTCGACTGGAGCAGACTCCCGAAGCGTTTGATCGGCATGTTCGTGATCGTCAACAGTCGATTGAACCGAATGCCGTAACGCTGACCAAGAGCCTCCCGATAGTCCGACTCCAAGGCGCACTGAGGGGGCGGCAACGTCGGGCCCTGGGGGTTGAAGACCAGATCCAACTCCAGACCGCTCCCCTCAACGCCATATCCAAGCCGGTTCAATAATTTCAAACCCGCAATGCTCGCCGCAAATACGCCGCTGCCGCGTTGCGCCTCGACATTCTCCTCGAGATAGCAAGGCATGGAGGCGACGATATGCACGGTCTGCTCGGCCAGAAAGTCACCGAGGTCCTCCTGTCCAGACTCCTCGAGGATCGTCAGGTTGCAGCGGTCGATCACCTCCAGGCCCCGGCGACGACCCTCACGCACCAGCCGTCGGAATTCGGGGTGCAGCTCGGGGGCGCCGCCGGTGATGTCGAAGGTCTCGAGCGGGTGCCGATCGAGAAAGCTCAGGACAGCGGCGACCGTCTCCGGCGACATTGACTCGAAGCGCTTTGGCCCCGCATCGACATGGCAATGGCGGCAGCTCAGATTGCAGCGATAGCCCAGGTTGACCTGCAGCGTCCGCAGGGGATGGCGGTTGATCCCAGGGAAGTCGGAAGGAAAGAGCAAAGGACGGGAATCCAGCATGCGTGCTCCTGTCTGATCTCGGTACTTGTTTCGAGCCCCCAGGGCAGTGCAAGATATGCCTCTGGCTCAGGATGTTTCCGGATGGTCGGGTCGATCATCCGCGGAGACGATCCGGGGCCCGATACGGGGCCGTAGCTCAGCTGGGAGAGCGTCGCGTTCGCAATGCGAAGGTCAGGGGTTCGATCCCCCTCGGCTCCACCAAACCTCCATTTCGTGCGGCGCGAGCAACTCGCCATCGCGACACCTGCTCGCTCCAGAGGGCCCCGCACCGCCGCGGCGATGACCGGGACCTCAGGTCGGTCGACCATTCGAAGTATCGCCAGCGGATCCATGAATGAGACCGTGACCGCACCGTCTTCATCCTCCCGCACGACGGCATGGCAGGGCAGCAGGGGCCCCATGCCCGGGTCGATGGGCAGCGGCGCCTGGTGAGCAAAACCCGGATTGCCCGCACCAGACTCCGACAAGGACGCTGCCCCATCCCACCCCTGGCCTGCAAAGTCGCCTGGACATCGATATCCCTTAGCACGCCGCGAGACTGCTCCGCGAGGGCTTGCGTCACCCTGGCAACCGCTTCGTCGAACGGCGCCGACATGCGCAGACTGACACCATACATCAGGTTCACCCCCCTCGGATCGCCGCGTGGTGAAAGGTGGTCGAGCCGCATGCGCCGGCAGACTGCGGCCCCTGCCACGCTCGGTCGTTTCGGGGTGGCACCACAACACGCCAGGATCGGACACAGCACCCCGATCGACGCCGCGCCCGCAAACGCAATCTCGGGTCGGCCCCGTCAGTCGCCCGAGGCCGGGGCGGAGGCGGCTGAACCGATTCATCCCCGTTGAAACTAGCCCGGGGGTTACCCAGGCCACTCATCGCTGTTAACGATCGCGTCGATCTTAATATTCCATTTTTCGGATCGTTTGTTTGTCCCCATTTCCCGATAGCGAACGGTCAGCACCCCGATCAACGGAGCTGACCGAGCTCAGCCAACGCGTCTTTAACCAAACCACTTCAACCGAACCAAGGAGATTCAGCCATGTTTGAAGATCGTACCGGGAGTCGCGTCCCCCAGGTGACCTTTCGCACCCGTCGCGGACATGAGTGGGTCGACGTGACCACTGACGACATCTTCGCCGGCAAGACCGTTGTCTTGTTTTCGTTGCCGGGTGCCTTCACCCCGACCTGCTCATCCTCGCACGTGCCGCGCTACAACCAGCTGGTTCCGACGTTCAGAGAGCACGGCGTCGACGAGGTGGTGTGCATGTCGGTCAACGACACCTTCGTGATGAACGAGTGGAAAAAGTCCCAGCACGCCGACAACGTCACCTTCATTCCCGACGGCAATGGCGAGTTCACCGCCGGAATGGGCATGCTGGTGGACAAAGACGATCTTGGCTTCGGCAAGCGCTCCTGGCGCTATTCCATGCTGGTCCGCGACGGCGTGGTCGAGAAGATGTTCGTCGAGCCGGACGTCGAAGGCGACCCTTACGGCGTATCTGATGCCGACACCATGCTGGCCTACCTGGCACCCGACGCCCCCAAGCCGATGGACGTGACGGTCTTCACGCGGGATGGCTGCCCCTTCTGCGTCAAGGCGAAGGAGGCGCTGCGCAACGCCGGTCTCGCTTACGAGGAGCTGGTGCTGAACCGCGACTACACGGAGCAGACCCTGCGCGCCGTCGCGAATGCCACGAGCGTCCCGCAAGTGTTCGTCAACGGTCAGCTGATCGGGGGGTCGGACGCGGTCGAGATGTGGTTGAACGACCGGCAGGCCGCGTAGAGCCGCATCGCGCACGACGGGCGGACGACCCGGGTTCGGGCCGGTCGTCCGTCCGAGGACCGATCGGCAGGATGGACCAGACTGCGTCGCGGGCGGAATGCCCGCAAAGCATCACCGGGGCGAGGCGCATCCTCGCGAGGAGTCAAGACAATGAGTGAGCATTTCGACCTGATCGCTATCGGCGGGGGCAGCGGCGGCCTCGCGGTCGCTGAAAAGGCCGCACAGCTGGGTCGCCGGGTCGCCGTGGTCGAGGCAGGCAAGCTCGGCGGCACCTGTGTCAACGCCGGCTGTGTTCCCAAGAAGGTCATGTGGTACGGGGCCCACCTGGCCGACGCTGTCGCCGATGCGCCAGGGTACGGCGTGCGTGTCAGAGCCGAGGGGATCGACTGGTCCGCGTTGGTGGCGGGCCGTAACCGCTATGTCGCCGATATCAACCGTTACTGGGACGGCTATGTTGAACAGGAGGGCATCACGCGGATCCAGGGTCTCGCGCGGTTCGTCGATGGCAAGACCATCGCGGTCGGCGACCAGCGCTACAGTGCCGACCATCTCGTCATCGCCACAGGGGGGCGCCCGATCGTGCCCCGGATGCCGGGCGCGGAGCTGGGAATCACCTCCGACGGTTTCTTCGCGCTGGAGACCCAGCCCAAGCGCATCGCCATCATCGGTGGCGGCTACATTGGCGTGGAGCTGGCCGGGCTGCTCCGGGCCCTCGGATCGGAGGTCACCATCGTCGCCCTCGAGGACCGCTTGCTGTGGATGTTCGACCCCATGATCAGCGAGACACTGGCGGAGAACATGGGTGCACAGGGAGTTCGAATGCGGCTTGAATACGAGGTCGCGGCGCTCGCGAAGGACTCCGGGGGGCTCTCTCTGGTCGCGCGCGACGGCGAGCGCCTGGGCGGCTTCGACACCCTCCTGTGGGCCGTCGGAAGGGCCCCAAACACCCGCGAGTTGAACCTGAAGGCCGCGGGCGTCGAGGTGCAGCCGGACGGGATCATTGCCACGGATGCCTATCAGAACACCAATGTCTCCGGGATCTACGCGTTGGGTGACATCACCGGCCGCGAGCCACTGACCCCGGTCGCCATCGCCGCCGGGCGTCGGCTCGCAGAGCGCCTGTTCGGGGGCAAACCTGACCTCAGGCTCGACTACGAGAACATCCCCACCGTGGTCTTTGCGCATCCGCCGGTCGGCAAGGTCGGGCTGACCGAGCCGGAGGCGCGCGAGCGCTTCGGCGACACCCTGACGGTTTACGAGACGCGCTTCACGCCGATGCGCTATGCCCTGAACGAGCACGGTCCCAAAACGGCGATGAAGCTCATCTGCACGGGGTCCGAGGAACGCGTCGTCGGCATCCACATGATCGGCGACGGTGTCGACGAGATGCTTCAGGGTTTCGCCGTGGCGGTGAAGATGGGCGCCACCAAGGCCGATCTGGACGCGACCGTGGCGATCCATCCGAGCAGCGCCGAGGAGCTGGTGACCCTCAAGGTGCCGGTCCGCCGCCCGGGCGAAGGCGGACAGTCCGCGAGGGCCTGATCCTAGGCTGATCGGAGCGACTGCGCCACGGTCATGCCGGTTCCGCCCACGGCGGGGATCGTCACCGGGCGATCGCCGCCGCATCCGGCAGCCGGTAACGCCTTTCCGGACATCCGAGGCGAGCTCGAAGGCATCCTCTCCTTGTCTTTTCCTTCCGATGTTTCCGCGAACCGCAAGCTGTCGGTTGCCCCGATGCCTGCCTGGGTCAACGCATCCTGTTTTTTTCTATTTAATCCATTAGATGCGCGCTCACCGGAATCATGGTGTAGCAACCTCATAGCACCCCGCCTCTGCTACCGAAACCCAGGATTCTCTGTTTCACCGCCCGATCACGTGACATATGATGACGACATCACGACAGCTTTGATCACGGGGACAAACACATGCGCACCATTGTCGAGCTACCCGTGAGCAGGTAGAGGCGCTCAAACGGTTCGCGCGTTTCTGTCACGTTTCCGTCAGGTCGGCATCGATGCCAGGGTCGCCGAAATTGCAGTCACTGTTCGGCGCAGTCACAAAATGCGCCTGCCGGATGCCATCATCTAAGCCAGCACACAGAAAGAGGACGCGCTGCTGGTCAGCCGCAATACCAAGGATTTTCCGGTCGACGCGCCCGGCATACGCAACCCCTATACCTCGTGATCGATCGGTATCCCCATAACAGTACTGGTGTGATCTCCGGCTTCCCCCCAAGCATCGATCGTCGCCTCTGCATTGCCCCGATGCTCGACTGGACGGACCGTCACTGCCGCTATTTCCTGCGCCTGATCAGTCGGCACACCCTGCTCTACACCGAGATGGTCACCACCGGGGCGCTGATCCATGGGGAGCGCGAGCGCTTCCTGCGGTTCGACCCCGCCGAGCACCCGGTCGCGCTCCAGCTCGGCGGCTCGGAGCCCAAGGAGATGGCGGCCTGCGCGCGGCTGGGCGCCGCTTGGGGCTATGACGAGATCAATATCAATGTCGGCTGCCCGTCGAACCGGGTTCAGAAGGGGCGGTTCGGCGCCTGCCTCATGGCGGAGCCCGCCCTGGTGGCCGACTGTGTCGCGGCGATGAAGGACGCGGTCGCCGTGCCGGTGACGGTCAAGACCCGGATTGGCATCGATGACCGAGACAGCTATGACGCGCTCCGCGACTTCGCCGGGGCCGTCACGGATGCCGGCTGCGACGCGCTGATCGTGCATGCCCGCAAGGCCTGGCTGGGCGGGCTCAGTCCGAAGGCGAACCGCGACGTCCCGCCGCTGCGCTATCAGGTCGTCGAACGTCTGAAGGCGGATCTGCCCAATCAGTGCATCGTGGTCAATGGGGGCATCAAGACCTTGCAGGAGGCAGCGCGCTTCCTGACGGTCCTGGACGGCGTGATGATCGGGCGGGAGGCCTATCACAACCCCTGGGTCCTGGCCGACGCCGATCGAGTGATCTTCGGTGATGCACGGCCCCCCCCGAATCGCCACCAGGTCCTCGAGGACTTCTTGCCCTATGCGCGCCGCGAGCTGGCAGCAGGCCTTCCGCTGAGCCGGATGAGCCGGCATCTCCTCGGGCTCTTCCAAGGCCAGTCCGGTGCGCGTGCCTGGCGGCGCCACCTGAGCGAGCATGGCCCGCGTCCGGGCGCAGGGATCGAGGTCCTGGTAGCCGCCGCACCGCCGGGCGACACGCTGGCCGCACGGCCCTGACCACCGCGACGCCCGCGGGCGCCATGGACTGGATCAGCCTCTCGCTGCTCTGCGCGCTCAGCCTGGCCAGCGCGGATGCCGCGACCAAGGCATGGCTGCAAGGGTTCTCGGCACGTGAGCTGGTCGTCGTGCGCTTCGGGATCGTCGGACTCCTCATGACCCCGCTGCTGTCCGGACTGCCGCCGCTGCAGGGGCTCCCCCTCGCCTTCTGGCTCTGGATCCTGATCCTCGTCCCGTTGGAGATCGCCGCGATGCTGCTCTATATGGCGGCGATCCGCGACCACCCCCTGTCGCTCACGCTGCCCTATCTCGCCTTCACGCCGGTCTTCGTGATCGGGGTGGCCTGGCTGATTCTCGGGGAGGAGGTGAGCGCGTTGGGTGCGGCGGGCGTGAGCCTCGTCGTGGCCGGCGCCTGGCTGCTCAATAGCGGGCAAGCGCGCCTGGGCGATTGGCGCAGTTGGACCCGCCCCTTTGCGGCCATCCTCTACGAGCCCGGCTCGCGCATGATGCTCGCGGTCGCAGCCATCTACGCGATCACGGCCACGCTGGGCAAGGGCGCAATGCGCTACATGGCACCCGGGCAGTTCGGCGCCTTCTATTTCGCGCTGCTTGGTGCGGCGGTCTGCCTGCTGATCGTCCTGCCGCAGCCCCGGGTGCTGCTCCGGCTCGCGAGCCGACCCGGCCCGGTGCTCCTGGTCGCTCTCCTGATGGGAGTCATGGTCTACACCCACTTCCTGGCGCTGCAGCAGATCGAGGTGGCCTACATGATCGCGGTCAAACGCACCAGCCTGCTGTTCGGCATCCTCTACGGCGCTCTCCTCTTCCGCGAGTCAGGGCTGGCGTCGCGGCTGCCCGCGGGGGTCCTGATGCTCGCCGGGGTGATGCTCATCCTCCAGTGACTCCGGTGGAGCGCCCTGGCGAAGGGATGCATCCCCGGACGCGCCGACCAACGCGGTCTCGATGCGGATCAGAATCTCGGGTAGGGAGGGCGTGCGACTTGTGTCGATGAAGACCGCATGCGCCCGCTCTTCGCTGGTCAGGGCCTGAAGTGCCGCACGCTGATGCTCCAGCACCTCGAGGTTGGCGTCCGAGGCATCCGCCCCTTCGGCCAGACGCGAGCGGATGCGTTTCCGCAGGACCGCCAACGGGGCATCCATGGCCAGGATCGCGAACGGCACCCGATGTCGTGCCGCCCACCCCCGGAAGCGCGCACGCCGTTCACGGGTAATGAAGGTCGCATCGACCAGGGCATCATAACCATCATGCAGGATGGCCTCAGCCAGCCGCAGGAGGCGGTGATAGGTCCAGTCGGTTGCGGCCGGGAAGTAGATGCCTGCGTCGACGGATGTCGGCGCGGTGTTGGCCTCCGCAATGCCGAACAGCCGTTTGCGCTCGAGATCGGAGCGCAGATGGATCAGGGGCAAGGCCTCACGAAGCCGGCGGGCGAGGTAGCTCTTGCCGGAGCCCGATAGGCCGCAGGCGATGAGCAGACGGGGCGAACGTCGCACCGTGTAAGACTCCGCGAGCGCGAGATAGCGGCCACAGTTGTCGACGTCCTGGCGGACTTCCGCAGGATCGAGGGCGGCCTGCCGCAGACGGATCGCCAGGACCTTGGCGCGCACCAGGGCGCGGTACACCTTGTAGAAATCGAGGACCTCGAGGGAGCCGTAATCGCCGCTGCGCTCGAGATAGCGGTTGAGAAAACGCCGCGCCAGGGGCACCGCCCCCGATTCCTCGAGGTCCATGATGAGAAAGGCGACCTCGCTCGCGGTATCGATCCAACGCAGCGCCGGATTGAACTCGATCGCATCGAAGATGCGGATCTCGCCATCGATCAGGGCGATGTTGCCGCGATGCATGTCACCGTGGCACTCACGCACAAAACCGTCCCGCCGCCGGCGTTCGATGGCCGGAATCAATGCCTCCCAGCGCGAGCACGTCCAGGTCTCGAGTCGGTCTAGCCGGGCGAGTTGATCCGGAAGCGGGATGCGTGCCCGGATCTGGTCCAGATTCTCGAGCATCGGCGCCAGGACGGCCTCGGGGGTACCGAAAGGCCCAGCGCACGCGGCGACAGGGATACGGGCATGAAAGTCCGCGACCTCCTCCGCCAAGCGGTCCATGAGGTCACCTGACAACTCCCGGCGGTTGAGCAGGGCCGCCTGGGCGAAACGATGCATCTGCACGGCATACTCCTGCACCGGACCCTCCCCGCCGATGCGGGGTGCGCTCGCCGTGCCGGTGATGGCGATCACACCGATATAGAGATCCGGCGCCAAGCGTCGATTGAGCCGCAGCTCCTCCTCACAGCAATGACGGCGGCGTTCCAAGGTGGAGAAGTCGAGAAAGCCCAGGTCGAGCGGCTTTTTGAGCTTGTATGCGTACGGCCCGGCGAGAAACACATGGGAAATGTGGGTCTCGATGTGCCGGACCGGATCGGCAGGATGCGGGTAGGGATCCGGTCGCAGCAGGGCCTCGATCAAGCGCGGAAAGTCATCGACGTCCACGGGGCAGCCATCCTCATCAATCCGAGAAAGACCTTGCGTCAGGCGGCCTTGAACTGAGTATAAGTGTTCATTAGGATTCCGCTTTGGTTTTCGATCAATCCTCAAGCCGGAGACTGTCCATGTCTATCGAGCGTATCGTCTTGGCCGTCGCCGGGACCTTCATCCTGGTCTCGGTCCTGCTCGCCGTCTACCACAGCATCCACTGGCTGTGGTTCACGGGCTTCGTCGGGCTGAACCTCCTGCAGTCGGCCTTCACCGGATTCTGTCCGCTGGCCACCATCTTGAAGAAGCTGGGCAAGCAGCCCGGACCCGCCTTCTGATATCGCCCTCCAACCGAGCCCTCTGGACAAAGGCACCGCAGGCCGCATCGGCATCTCCCCAACTAAAGGCCCTCCACCGGACTTGCCCAGAGATCGTGCTCTCCCGAGCCGGTGATCTCCACCGCGATGAAATCGCCGGGGTCCAGCTCCCAGGCACCGGGCAGGATCACCTGCCCGTCGATCTCGGGTGCGTCCGCATAGCTGCGGGCGATCACCTCAGCCTCCCTGACCTCGTCGACCAGGACGGTCAGTCGCTGACCGATGCGCTCGGCGAGCTTGGCGCGGCTGATCTCCGCCTGCAGGGTCATGAAACGCGCCACGCGCTCCTTCCTGAGCCCTTCGGGAACAGGGTCCGGCAGCGCGTTCGCGGCCGCACCCGCCACCGGCGAGTAAGGAAAACAGCCGACACGGTCCAGCCGAGCGGCGCGCAGGAAGTCCAGCAGCTGCTCGAAATCCGACTCGCTCTCACCGGGAAAGCCGACGATGAAGGTGCTGCGCAGGACCAGTTGCGGACACTGCTCGCGCCAACGTGCAAGCCGGTCCAGCACCTTCTCGGCCGCCGCCGGCCGGCGCATCGCCCGCAGGACGGGCGCGCTGGCGTGCTGCAGCGGCATGTCGAGATAAGGCAGGATCAGCCCCTCCGCCATCAGAGGGATAAGCGCGTCGACATGCGGATAGGGGTAGACATAATGCAGCCGCACCCAGGCCGGCAGACTGCCGAGTGCGCGCGCCAGCGCCGCGGTGTCGGTCTTGAGCGGGCGGCCTCTCCAAAAATCCAGCCGATAGCGAAGATCGAGCCCGTAGGCACTTGTGTCCTGCGAGATGACGAGCAGCTCGCGCACACCCGCCTCGACCAGCCGCTCCGCCTCCCCCAGCACCTCCCCGATCGGGCGACTTGCGAGATCGCCGCGCAGGCTCGGGATGATGCAGAAGCTGCACCGATGATTGCAGCCTTCCGAGATCTTGAGATACGCGTAATGCCGCGGGGTGAGCCTGATGCCTTGAGGTGGCACGAGGCTCATGAAAGGATCATGCGGTGCCGGCAACTGCGCATGCACCGCGGCCATCACCTCTTCGAGCGCGTCCGGCCCTGTCACTGCAAGGACCTCGGGATGCGCCTCGCGCACCACCTGGGCGCGCGCACCGAGACAACCGGTCACGATGACCTGACCGTTCGCCGCCAGCGCCTCACCGATCGCCTCCAGGGACTCGTCCACGGCGTCCTCGATGAAGCCGCAGGTATTGACGATCACCAGATCGGCATCCTCGTAGGTCGGCCGTATCCTGTAACCCTCGGCACGCAGCCGAGTCAGGATACGCTCTGAATCGACAGTCGCCTTGGGACAGCCGAGACTGATGAAGCCGATCGTTGCGGTCTGGGTCATGTTGTCAACCGGATATCCGGGGCACGCGCCCCGGGCGGATCATCTTGGCCAGAGGGGTCAGGCTAGAGATGCGGGCGTCTCAGTGCGACAAGAGGAGGCGACGGTCGCGAGTGAGACGGGGATCGCCGGGTCCGAGATGATCCCTGATCGCGGGCAGGCCGCGACGCCCGATTCCGTCGCGACAGGTCTCGTCCCGGCGGTGGATCTCCGCGAAATGGTCGAGTGAGGACTCGACGCCGCTCGCAGGCGCGACGAGATGCCGCTCGATCGAGCCCCGATAGTCGCCCTCGGTCTGCATCCCGTGCAGATGCTCCAACGGAACGCCGCGGCGGAACAGCATACAGGAAGACAGGCTCCTCACGCCGAACCGCTCCGCGATCGCCTTCTCTCGATCCGTGTCGACGCTGACCAACAAGAAGCGTCCGCCATAATCCTGCGCGCGCCGCCTCAGCAGCTCAGCCTGTCGCCGTGACAGGCCACCCAGGCGGCCCAGAAGTCCACCAGAACCGGGCCCTTGAAGGAGCTCTCGACGGCGAGCACCTCGAGTCTATCCTCTGTCGCGCGGTAGACGCAGGGCGGCTGGGGCAGCTCGGACTCCACAAGAGACTCGCTCTCCTCCAGGCATAGGGCTATGGTACTCGGCCACGCCGCACAAGCGAACCCCGCGGCTTGGCGTGCGACGCGCCCGGATCGTCCGGCGATTCCGCCCGGAGACTGAGTCGGCGCCCCATCAGGGCGACGGACAGCCCGCGCGGGGCGCCGATCACAACCAACACGAGCGGTGACCCCCAGGCGTGCGGGCGTCCCTTGATCGCCATGCTGATCTGGGCGAGGATACCCGTGAAGGATCAACCCCACACTCGACCACTCTGGGCGGGTGTCACGCCTGAACGGCAGAAGGTTCGACGATGAGAGACTGCAAGCTATGCAGGTACAGCGCGGTCTGCAACGATCTGCCCGGGGTGTGCATCCTACTCATCTATGCCACCATCGTCGTCGTGGTGGTGGCTGTGGGCTATCTGTTCGTGACGCAGGAGCTGCTCTGATCGGGCTGCCCGCCCGACAGCCAGCGTCGAGCGGCAGCCGGCCGCAGCGCCTCGCGATAGAGCACCCGTCATCACAGGCTCGATAGGATCCATGAAACATCCGGTCGTCCTCGTCGGCGTTGGCGAAATGGGCGGTGTCTTCGCACGCGGCATCCTGAAGCTTGGCCATCCGGTCTTCCCCGTGATTCGCGGCAGCTCACTCGCCGCAGCCGCGGCGCAGATCCCGGCGCCCCAGCTGGTGCTGATCGCCGTCGGCGAAGCGGATCTGACCGCAACGCTGGCCGCGATTCCGCCTGACTGGCGGGGGCGTCTGGGACTCCTGCAGAACGAGCTGCTTCCGCGTGACTGGGCCGGGTGCCCCGATCCGACAGTGATCTCCGTCTGGTTTGAGAAGAAGCCGGGCCGGGTTCACAGGGTCATCATCCCCTCCCCGGTCTATGGCCCCCAGGCGATCCTCCTCGCGGATGCACTGGCGACCTTGCAGATCCCGACGCGCATCCTGGCCGACGCCGACGCGCTGGTGTTCGAGCTCGTGCTCAAGAACCTCTACATCCTGACCACCAACATCGCAGGATTACGCACGGGAGGGACTGTCGCGACCCTCTGGTCCCGGCATCGCGACCTCGCCGAATCGGTCGGTCATGAGGTCATCGACATCCAGGAAGCGCTGACCGGCCATCGCTTCGACCGACAGACCCTCTTCGCCGCCATGGCCCTGGCCTTCGAAGGCGATCCCGAGCACGCCTGCATGGGACGCAGCGCCCCGGCGCGCCTGGCCCGCGCGATCCGCAACGGGGAGGCCTACGGCCTGGACTTGCCCGTCCTGCGGGCGATCGCGGCCGAGCAATCCTGATCTCTGACGGGGCCGACCCCACCATGGTCAGTCGCGATACCCTGATCGCGCCGGGACGCACCGTCGAGCTACACCTCGAGGTCCGCTTCCAGGACGGATTCGTCGCCTTCTCAACCTTCGACGCCGAACCGATCGCCTTTAAGGTCGGCGACGGCACGCTGGCGACGGGACTCGAGTCGACCCTTCTGGGGCTGCCCGACGGGACCGACACCTATGTGATCGGCCACGGCTCGGAGCTCTTCTCGCCTTATGACGAGACCAATATCCACTGGATCGAACCTAGCGATTTCCCGCCCGGGATGACGCCAGTGCCGGGGCAGGTTGTCGCATTCCACACCCCGGGCGGACATGAGACCAGCGGCCTCATCCTCGAGCTGGTCGAGGGCCGCGTGCGCGTCGACTTCAACCACCCTTTCGCCGGGCGGTCGCTGACGATTCGCGTCAAGGTCCTCTCCGTGGCGTGAATTTTACCAGCCGATCCCATATCCTCTCTCCACATGAAGATACTGCTCGCCAACCCCCGGGGATTCTGTGCCGGCGTCGACCGCGCGATCGAGATTGTCGAGCGCGTGCTCGACCTCTACGGCGCACCTGTGTATGTCCGTCATGAGGTGGTGCACAACCGCTTCGTCGTCGAGGGGCTCAAGCAACGCGGCGCGATCTTCGTCGACGAGGTCGACGCGGTCCCGGACGGGGCGACCCTGATCTTCAGCGCCCATGGGGTGGCGCAGCAGGTGCGTCGTTCCGCCGAAGGTCGCAATCTGCGCGTCTTCGACGCGACCTGCCCTCTGGTCACCAAGGTCCACCTGGAGGTCGCCCGGCACTGCAAGAACAGCGTGGAGGTCATCCTGATCGGTCACGCCGGCCATCCCGAGGTCGAAGGGACCATGGGTCAGTGCCTGAGCGACGGCGGGGCCATTCATCTGATCGAATCGGCCAACGAGGTGGCCGGTCTGCAGGTCCGGGACCCCTCGCGTGTCGCCTATGTCACCCAGACCACACTCTCGGTGGACGACACCAGCGGGATCATCGAGGCCCTGCGCGCGCGGTTTCCGCAGATCCGGGGGCCGAAGAAGAGCGACATCTGCTACGCAACCCAGAACCGCCAGGACGCCGTGCGGGATCTGGCCGCAAGATGCGATGTCCTGCTGGTGGTCGGCTCCGCCAACAGCTCCAACTCCAACCGCCTGCGCGAGCTCGCCGAGAAGCAGGGCTGCACCGCACACCTGATCGACGGTCCGGAGGACATCCGCCAAGACTGGTTGGCGGGATCGTCGACGGTGGGCCTCACCGCCGGGGCGTCCGCACCCGAGGTGCTGGTGGAGCGGGTCATCGAGCAGCTCAAGGCCTGGGGCGCCGCCGGCGTCGAGGAGCAGGACGGGATCCGCGAGCAGGTGGTCTTTGCGTTGCCGCGCGAGCTCGGAGCGAGGGCCGCCCGGTGAGCGACGTCCTCGTCATCGGCGGCGGGATCATCGGGCTCCTGACGGCTCGGGAGCTCGTGACCGCGGGGTCGGAGGTGACCTTGATCGAGATGGGCGAGACCGGTCGCGAGTCCTCTTGGGCCGGCGGGGGGATCGTCTCTCCGCTCTACCCTTGGCGCTATTCCGATGCGGTCACCGCACTGGCAAGCTGGAGCCAGCAGGCCTACGCGTCGTTGGCCGAAGCGCTCACCGAAGAGACCGGGATCGACCCCGAGCTGACGGTCAACGGGATGCTCGTGCTCGATGTCGACGAGCAGGCGGTCGCCGTCGACTGGGCCGCGCGTCACGGCCACCGGATCGATCTGATCGAGGGTGGCCGACTGCATGAGATCGAGCCACAGCTCGCAGCCGGTCCGAACCGTGCGCTGCTGTTTCCCCGCGTTGCCCAGATCCGGACGCCGCGCCTGGTCAAGGCCGTTCGCGGGTCCGTCGACCGGCGCATCACGGTGCGGGAGCATGAGGAGGTCCTCGAGCTGATGGTGGAGAACGGCCGCATCCGCGGGGTGCGCACCCCGGCGGGGCCGGTCGAGGCCCGCCAGGTGGTGATCTGCACCGGGGCCTGGACCGCCGAGCTCCTCGAGCAGCTCGGACGGGCACCCGAGATCGAGCCGGTCCGCGGCCAGATGATCCTCTTTTACGGAAAGCCCGGGCAGATCCACCACATCACACTGCATCAGGAGCGGTATCTGATCCCCCGCCGCGACGGCCGACTGCTGTTCGGCAGCACGGTGGAGCATACCGGCTTCGTAAAGACCACGACGGCAGAGGCAAAGGAAGCCCTTTACCGCGCGGCATTCGAGTTGTTCCCGATTCTCAAACGCACCCCCATCGAGGACCACTGGGCAGGACTTCGACCCGGCTCGCCGAGTGGTATCCCCTATATCGGCGCCTACCCGGGGGTGGAGGGACTCTTCATCAATGCCGGACATTTCCGCAACGGCCTGGTCACCGGTCCGGCTTCGGCGCGACTCGCGACCGATCTGATGCTCGGACGCGAGCCCATCCTCGACCCCGCCCCCTATGCCGTGGACGCCGCGCGCTGAGGGCCGCTTTGGTGTCGTACACGCCTCAACGGGCATCGACGCGGGCACCCGTGACCCGGGTCCTGGGCATCGAGACCTCCTGCGACGAGACCGGCGTCGCCGTCTATGACGGGGAGCGGGGCTTGCTTGCGCAGGCAGTCTACAGTCAGGTCGACATCCATGCACGGTATGGCGGCGTGGTTCCGGAGCTGGCCTCACGCGATCATGTTCGCAAGACCCTCCCGCTGATCCGTCAGGTCCTCGAGGAGTCCGCAATCGATGCCGGACACATCGACGGCGTCGCCTTCACCGCCGGTCCCGGTCTGGTGGGCGCGCTGCTGGTGGGGGCCGCCTTGGGGCGCAGCCTCGCCTGGGCCTGGGGTGTCCCCGCCGTGGCCGTCCATCACATGGAGGGGCATCTGCTCGCACCCCTGCTCGAGGATCCGGCCCCCGCCTTCCCGTTCGTCGCACTCCTGGTGTCGGGCGGCCACACCCAGCTGGTGGACGTGACCGGCATCGGCCACTACCGGATCCTCGGCGAGTCGCTCGACGATGCCGCCGGCGAGGCCTTCGACAAGACCGCTAAGATCCTCGACCTCCCCTATCCCGGCGGCCCTGAGCTCGCAAGGCTCGCCGAGCGGGGCGACCCGGGACGCTTCCGCTTCCCCCGCCCCATGACAGACCGTCCGGGTCTGGACTTCAGCTTCAGCGGGCTCAAGACCTTCGCGCTCAATACCGTTCGCGAGGCGCTGCCCGAAGCCGTCGACCCGGCTCAGACGCGCGCCGATATCGCACGCGCCTTCGAGGAGGCGGTGGTGGATACCCTCGTGATCAAGTGCCGGCGGGCGCTGCAGGAGGCCGGCCGCAAGCGCCTGATCCTCGCCGGGGGTGTCAGCGCCAACCGCAGACTGCGTGAGCGCATGAACGCGGCGATCGCCGCGGCCGGCGGCGAGACCTATTATCCCCGCCCCTCGCTCTGCACCGACAACGGGGCCATGATCGCGTACGCGGGCTGGCAGCGCCTGCGCGCGGGTCATGCCGAGCCGCTGGCCTTCGGGCCCCGGGCGCGCTGGCCCATGGAGGAGCTGCCGCCTCCATGACGCCGGTTGGGTCGGCATCCATCAAGACCGGACCCGGCGGATACTGCCCCTATCCAAACTCATTCGTCTCAGCTCCGAATCTCTGCCTCCTGCGTGGGGAAAGCCTCGTTCACATCATAGGCAGTCAAGCCGACCGCCTTCAGAATGCCATCGACGTCCCTTAGATCCTCCGATCGCATCCGAGTCATCCAGCCTGGACGACTTGCCTGTCGCGGTCCCTCGGCCTTCTTGAAGTCTGCCGATGCCTGCTGAGAAGGGCTCCGGATCAAGTCCGTATCCCAGCCAGACGCCTCAAGCCCGAAAAAATTCGCAATCCGGTCCCAGATCTGACCTCCATCGCCAACCAAATCCTCATAGTGGACGAGCAGATAACCGTTCTCTCTCGCTTCAGCCATTGGGACTTGATTCTCGATGCACCAAACCAGCGCAAGCGCTTCAGCGTCTGTCAGATCCTTATGCAACAGGTCAACATATCGCCCCCCCCCTAATGCCGGTAGATTCTCGTCCCGTTTATACACATCGAGGATACGCGCCGGGTCCCAGGACCGACCGCCGAGACGCAGCTTTGACTCGACAACCGCCGCCGGATGCCTCACCAGCAATAACACCCGTGCATCGAAACGACTCGCGATCCAACCGAGAAGGAGATTCGCCCGGATGCACTTCACCAATAAACGGGGTCGTGATCGGGCCGGCTGGTACTGCTGATACTGGCGGATCGCGTTCAGCCAGCAATGATAAAGTCTAGCGAACCCGCCCGGCGCCCTGAGATCGCGGACCGGCGGGATCAGGGTATACGGCGGGATACGATAGTCCGTCCACAAGGTCGCGAGCTCGCCGGAGAATACTCGACGGAAAAAACGTTCCATGCCATCTGGCTCCGCATCCGGCGGGATGAATCTGCTCGCGTACGCTTGTGCGCCTTTGACAGCATTCGGATGAAGGGGCTCAAATATCGTTCTCAAACCAAATGCGGACGCGAGGACATCCAGGACCCAAGTCGTACCGCTCCGCCCCGAACCGGCAATCAACATCGGCGGATTCGCAGCAAGCGTTCGGCCCTTATCTATGGACATGCCCCTATCACTCCGAACGATTCGCTAAGTGCAGCGATCTGAACCTAAGCCACGGAGAGCATTGGCGGGCACGACCTGCTGGACAGACTTGCCCCAAAATGACCTTCCCCGATACCGCGAAACTGCCGACTGCAGAGCCGATACGCTCTTGCGAACGCCCTTCTCGTACAGAAATTTCAGCCTAGGCCGAACAGCGCGCACCCAAAACACGTCAGCTCCCTCAGATACGAAAAATCGCTTGTAGGAGTCCTGGGTATCCGGGAGAAAATCATACGTCATGTTCCCCCGTTCCAAGTTCAGCAACATCGCCAGGCAATGCGAGATGTAGCCCGGCCGAAACTTCGTGCTGTCCGTTTGAGCGAACCCGGTCTGATGCATGTATACCGTTCTATTGTACACATGTCCGTAGAGATAACCGATCGGGTTGCCGGCAACACAAATCTCCAGTGCCTGAACCTGGCCAGTGCCGAAGCAACTCTTGATCAGGTTGGTATGGAAAGCCACCCAGTGCGGATTCGCGTAAGAACCCTCTTTCCCGACCTTCTCCCAGCGCTGGGTATGTAGCGCTTCCATTTTGAGGAACAGTTCCAGCGCCTCGTCGACGCTCGCAGCCGCCGTGATTGTCAAAGCCCCAAGCTCCGAATACGCCGCCAGCGTCTGCCGAAGCTGCTGCCGAGACTTCCGCTTGAAGGATCCGATGAGCGCTTCCAGCGACGGAAACGACGCATCGAACTCCAGTCGCCAGGTCTTATCGATTCTATCTGTTTCAAACCTGAGCTTCGCGGATTGTCTCGCGGCAACCCGGTACTGATCTTCCGACAGGGCGCGAAGCGATATCTCGTCCCAAACCTTATTCCATTCCATTGCCGTCCGAAAAAAGCACTCCCACGCCCCCTCCAGGTATCGCGATTCACAGAGCAGGCCATTGTACGCCATGGCCATGTCGCATCCGTCCGCCAAATATTCGTTGAGTTGCAGCTGCATAAACGATAGATGCCCTTTAAGGCGCGTTGCCGGACACAGCGTCAAGAAACATAAACCAACAACATCAGGTCCGTTCCTGCACTCAAACACGAATACCTTGGTCTTACGCTGAACGAGCGACAGCCAGGAGCCCATCCAACACCAGGACAGCGAGAAGGGCACCTGCTCCCCAGATTCCAGCAACCGCCATTGTTGCGCAAGTTGCTCCAGAACATACTCGGACACCGGCCGAATGAACCCAGAGAGTCGATTCGCCCCTTGCATCATCGTTTCCTTAGAATCCGGCAGTGAGAAGAAAGCGAGTGTCTCATGGTACACTCTCGCCCCGTCGCGTCCCCGACAGACGCGTCAGCATCGGTGCAACCGCGCCACGACGATCTGTCGTGAGCGCGGCTCTTTCGACCGCAGGGGCAATTCGCGCACTGGAGTCGCCTAGGACGCCAACGCATTCAACTCAGGCGTGCTTCCATCCCCGGACCCCTGCTCTTTCCTGATCAGATGGTTCCCGAGCACAAGGACGTCCAGCCCCGTCGAAAAAAAACATCGGATCGCATCGATTGGATGCTCGACGATAGGCTCGCCCATGATATTGAAGCTTGTGTTAAGAAGAACCGGCGTGCCGCTGAGCCTACCGAACGCGCTGATCAAATTATAGAACCTGGGATTGACGTCCTTCCGGACTGTCTGCAGCCGCGCCGTACCGTCCACATGGGTGACGGCCGGCAATCTGCTTTTCGCATCCTCCCGAACGTTGCAGACCTTAAGCATAAACGGAGCCTCAACTCGCAAGTCGAAGAACGTGTCCTTTTCCTCGACAATCGCCGAGGGCGCGAAAGGCCGAAACGCCTCCCTGTGTTTTACCTCCGCGTTTATCTTATCCTTCATATGCGACAGGGTTGGATTAGCCAGAATACTGCGGTTCCCCAACGCCCGGGGGCCGACCTCCATCTTCCCCTGAAACCAGCCCACGATACTGCCCTCTTGAAGGTAACGGGCCGTGACCTCTTCAATGTCTTCGCAGTACTCAGCACGCAGTTTGCATTCGTCGATCAGGTTGCTGATGAACTCGTTGCTATACTCGGTGCCCACATACGGATCACGGTGGACGAAGCTCCTTGGATGACCCATCAGGCCATTGTGTACATAATAGGCGGCTCCGATCGCCGTCCCGTTGTCTCCCGCTGCAGGCATGACATAGATGTCATCGAACCCGGACTCGCGGACGACCCGCCCGTTCATCACACTATTTAAACCCACTCCGCCTGCAATAATCAGATATTTTTCGCCCGTCTTCTTTTTCATTATGTCGGCCAGCTGGAGGCACCTCTCCTCAAGCACGTGCTGAAAGGCCGCGGCCGTGTTCAAATGATTGCTCTTGAACTCCCCCTTGTTTCTCGCCCTCGGGTGCCCAAAGACCTCGAAGAACTTCTCGCTGCAAAGATCATCTTCCCAAAACTGATAATTAAAATACGACAGGTCAACGTGGATGGTGCCATCCTCGTTCACGTTTAGAATTTTCTCTACAGCGTCCTTGTATACAGTATGGTCACCCAAGGGTGCGAGACCCATAGTCTTGCCTTCGTCGTAGCAATTTTGGAAGCCGCAAAACTGTGTGACCGCCTCATAGACCGATCCCAGAGACATCGGGAAGTAACTGGAGGAGAACGTGTCCACTGTCGTGCCTTCACCACGTCCGAGCATCGAGCTCGCCCACTCACCAGAACCATCGACGGACATGATTGCTGCCGAATCGTAAGGCGACACAAAGAATGTCCCGGCCGCGTGCGCCAGGTGATGCGGAACAAAATGAATCTTCGGTCGGTCGAACGGGTTGGGCCAAAGGGCACTCAGCCAGGATTCAAGTTCTCGCCGCTTCCCGTAATAAAGACCCAGTTCGTACTTAAGAAGCTTCAGGGATCTCGGTAGGTGACGGAGGCAATAGCCAAGCCTCCTGTGCCAATCCAGTTCCGGCTTCGCTGAGATCGCGATGGCATCAATGTCGGAACGGCTTAGCTTGGCTTCTTGCAGACATCTGGTTATTGCACTAGTCGGAAACGCAGAGGTATGTTTTTTTCTCGTCAGCCGCTCTTCTTCCAGGGCAATGATCAGCTTTCCATCGCGTACAACGCAGGCCGCGGAGTCGTGGTAAAAATAGTTGATCCCTATAATGTTCATTCGTGCTCCCATACAGCCACCGCTGGCGCCGGAGGATCGCCGATGTCGCATGAAACGAACGCCGGGCAAAGGTGACGATGTTGATGTTGTCTGCTCGCTAGCGGTCTTGGTTCCAGGGCGCTACCTTCAGGGGCTCGAAAAGGGTGACCGCCGCGTCTTTTGTTCCGCCACGTCCAGAAGTCGAGGCATCACGAAGCATGCAGTGCTGGCGTAGGCTGGTGTCATCTCGGCGCCGTCCGCCTCCTCGTGTGCCCTACCCCATCCTGCACAACGAAAGCCGCCTCTGCATTGGGCCGACCTCGCGCTGATCGTTGAAGCAGGTGACGTGTTGCTTCTGGACAGAGAGTCGAGGAGAGCCGCGCCCGCGCCATTCCCTTCGCCCCCGGATCGCCGCCCCACTGCACCTGTTGGATACAAGCGTACCTTCCTGCACCAATACTCGGGACAGCCCGCAAGCCCGAGCTTTCCAGGCCGGCGGACACGTGTCGCTCACCAGGGCATTTCCCCGGGAAGCGCACTCAAGCGTCACTGAGAGGGTGCTGAAGCAATCCATGTCATTAGCGCAGAAGGCAGGCGTCGGCGCCTTTCCAGATCGCGGATATGGGATTGGGTTTACGGAGCCAATCGGAGCCTTGAAGGGCTGCCCGTTGAAGCCACTCGCCGGGTAACCGAACGCCGAGGACGGACGTGTGGCAACGGGCCGAAGGGCATCCCATCAGCGCCTATGGTTTTGTCGCCAGCGTTGGCGCATTGCGGGTGTGAACGAACACTTCCGCCAATTCCTTGGGTCATTGCCATTCCTCCCGCCGGTCCAAGTCTCGATGCCGACCCGTTCGTCG
>NZ_JAJDNA010000063.1 GCF_022340925.1 Thiocapsa sp. | reverse complement strand
CGGCTCGGGCTTCGGCTCGGGCTTCGGCTCGGGCTTCGGCTCGGGCTTCGGCTCGGGCTTCGGCTCGGGCTTCGGCTCGGGCTTCGGCTCGGGCTTCGGCTCGGGCTTCGGCTCGGGCGACCTCGGCACCACCTCGGAGGTTTCGCGGGCGTCCCGCCGGGTCTGTTCCCTGGCGGGCGCGGGCGCTGCAAGCGGTTCCTCGGTCGGTGCTGTGACCGCGCCCTCGGCACGCCGGACCAAGGCGTTCCGCCAGGGTCGCGCCGAGGTCGGCGGGGCTGGCGCGGTCGAGCCATCGGCCACGCCGCTGCCCCGACTTCGCGGGAGCGACGGAGACGGGATCGGCATCTCGGCGCCCCGGCGGCCGCCGGCCCTCGCCGTCTCGAGACGCGGCGACAGCATCCGAGCATAGAGTGCTTGAGTGCGACTGTGGGTAAACGGCAGGCGCGCGAGGACGAGGGACTGGGCTAGGACGGACCCGCCCCAAAGAAGCAATCTTGGCAGCAGTCCGTAGGTGATAACGGCCAGCACCAGGAATGACCCCCACGATCTCAGATGCGCAGGGTCAGGCTTGACGGTCGGTGTGGCGGTCGCCCAGTGCTCAAGGATGATGCGCGAGCCGGCCACCTGGTCCAGGCTCGGGTAGCCAACCCCCTCACCCATCAGCCAACCCCATGGCAGTGCCATCAAGCGAGTCATGTCATACACAGTCTGGGGATGCACATTCAGGGTCGAACCCCACCCAAAGGCTAAATCGGTAAACCATTCGAGGAGGACCGTCGTGACGATGACGCCGACATTGAAGGCGACGCCGAAGATCTGGGCGGGGATGAGCAGCGGCAGATAGGAAGCCGCGCCGTAGAGTGCATACTGGGACTTCAAGACCCCCTGCTTGGCACGCGCCTGCTCCTGGATTTCCGCCGCCGCGTGGGCGATCCGCTGGCCCTGAAGCCAGCCTGTCGCCTTCGTCACTAGCGGGCGGATGACCTGCACAAGCAATCCGGAGGGTGCAGCACGGCCGCGATGTCGCGCCATCCGCAACGCCCATGCCGTGACCACCGAGACCACGAGCGCAAACTGAACGATCACGAGCAGAAAGAGATACCAGGAGACGCTGACCGGCCGGCTCCCGTCATAGCTCAACAGCGCGGAGGTCGCCCCCACCCCGAGCAGCACGCCCAGGATCGCAAGGACGGCGGTCACCAGCCGTTGCGCGCTCCCGAAAGCGGAGCCGGGGAGGACAGCACGCATGTGGGGGGGCTCGGCATTGCGCCGTGCTGCAAGCCAATGCCGCAGACTGGCTCGCCGATGCGCCGGAGTGTGCGGCTGGTCGGCGGCCACCTCCCGCGCGACCTCCTCAAGATACAGCGACCGATCGCGATCGCTCAAGGCCCTCCGGGCCGAGGGGTGCTCGCGCAACTCGCGCTCATCGCTGTCCAGGTAGTACTCGAAGTCGATCAGATCGGGCACGGTCCAACGGCGAGAGGTGTCGGGAGCCTCGTGCGCCGGACTCGAATCAGTCGAATGGTGTCTCAGATGCATAAGGGTCCGAAGCCGTTCCGGGATGCTCGCCAGGCGCCCTGACCGCGCCGCGCCGGGCCTTTCGATGCGATGGTGCACGGATCGCCGCGCCGGCCGATGGGCCGGCACGGCGAAACCGATTCTGCTGATTTTGGGGCGGAACCCGATACTCGGTATCGATACGTCGACTCGGGCTGATCTCAACAGACCGCACCCCTCGACCTGCGAAATATCCCACAGTCCGCGTTTCAATTCACGCCGTTCGAACCGTCGGCGACCCGGGGGGCAGGGCGGAGAGGCCGCCGATATGGGCCGAAGACATAGACATTGCGCCGCGTCGCCGTCGCGCGGCTGTAACGCGGACTGTATCCGGGCCAGGACATCGAGGGACCGCTCACCGACAGCCGGAGCCCGTCGCACACATGGGCGTTACGCCGCTTCGGCGCGCTCCCGGCTGCCTCGGTTCAGCGCCGAGAGGACGGCCCTGAGCGAGGCGGCAACCGTGTCTCGATCGATGGCGCAGCCGGTCATCCGGACCGACCCGAGATCGAGCTGGACATAGGCGGCGGCCTCCGCATCCGTGCCTTCGCCGATCGCATGCTCTTGATAGTCTGCGATCTTTACGGTCTGGCCGCTCCAGCGCGACCAGGCATCGACGAAGGCGGCTATCGCACCCTCGCCTTCCCCGCGCAGCCGCCGCTCGCCATCAGGACCCGCAATCCGCGCCTCAATGACATCATGACCGTTACGGTCGAGTCGATAACCGAGCAACCGGATCGGGGACTGATCGACGACGAAATGATCCTTGAAGACCCGATAGATGCTCGCAGCGTCCATCTCGCCGCAGCGACGCTCGCTCTCCGCCTGGATCAACCGGGCCAGCTCGATCTGCAGCCAACGCGGCAGATTGAGACCGAAATCGCGCTCCATGACGAAGGCGACGCCGCCCTTTCCCGACTGGCTGTTGACCCGGATCACCGCCTGATAGCTCCTGTCCAGGTCGCCGGGATCGACAGGCAGGTACGCAACCTGCCAGTGCTGCTCCCGACTTTGACGCATCAGACACTTGCGGATCGCATCCTGATGACTGCCCGAAAAGGCCGTGTAGACCAGCTCGCCGATCCAGGGATGGCGCGGATGCAGGCGGATCCCGGTGCATTCTTCAACCACCTGCACGATCTCGTCGGGATTGCTCAGATCCAGACCGGGATCGATCCCTTGGCTGTAGAGGTTCATTGCCAGGGTCACGATATCCAGGTTGCCGGTCCGCTCGCCGTTGCCAAGGAGCGTCCCCTCCACCCGATCGGCGCCCGCTAGAAGCGCCAGCTCCGCAGCCGCCGCCGCACCGCCACGATCGTTGTGGGTATGCACCGACAGCACGACGCCCTCGCGCCTCGACACATGCGTCGCAAAATACTCGACCTGATCGGCAAAGACGTTGGGGCTCGCTACCTCCACAGTGGCAGGTAGATTGATGATGCAAGGCCGCTGTGCCGTCGGCGTCCAGACATCCAGCACCGCTTCGCAGACCTCGACGGCGTAGTCGGGCTCCGTAGAGGTGAAGCTCTCAGGAGAATACTGGAAGGTCCAGCGGGTCTCCGGGCGGCGGCGCGACTCACACAGGACCCATGCGGCCCCCTGACGCGCGATTCCCATGACGCCCGCGCGATCCTGTCCGAAGACCCACTCGCGTTGGATGGGCGAGGTGGAATTGTAGAGATGGACAATGGCCCGCGGCGCACCCTCCAGGGCATCGAAGGTCCGCCGAATCAGGTCCTCCCGAGCCTGGACCAGGACCTGTAGGGTCACGTCCGCCGGGATCTTGTCCTCCTCGATCAACCAGCGCACGAAGTCGAAATCGGGCCGACTGGCCGCCGGGAACCCGACCTCGATCTCCTTGAAGCCGAGTTTGACCAGCAGAGCCCAAAGTCGACGCTTCTGCGCGACACCCATTGGCTCCAGGAGCGCCTGGTTGCCGTCGCGCAGATCCACGCTGGCCCAGATCGGCGCTCGCGTGACGACGCGGCTGGGCCACTGTCGGTTGGGCAGGTCCACCACCGGTCCGGGTCTGTAACGGCGGTGATCGAAATGGGTCATGAGTGTCTCCCGGTAGCTACTGGGGAACGCGTGCGGTCCGAGCTGAGTCGAGGTGTTCACGCCCGTGCCGAGTCGACGACGGGCGGAACCGATGAGCCAAACCCTTGACGGGATCTGGCCTGCTCCAGCGATCCCGGTTTTGGAGCCGGAGCCTGGTTGGCCGGGGCCTCGTGAGCCCCTGCCCGATTGGCGGCTGGTTGGCCGACAGGCATAGAATAGTCCCGATAGACGGACAGACGATTGCGAACATGCCAACGCAGCCGGCACTATGAGCAATAATCTGCGGTTTTCCGGGGCGCCGGGCGCCTTGGAGGGTCGTTCGGCGATCAGGCGTCGGGCAGCGGGCGTGAGCTCGGGCCTTGACGCGGGCGATGCCGGTCACCGGCGGGGCAGAGAGCCAGCCTGTCGGGTCGACCTCGAGGCGGCTGTTCGCCGATCGCCGACGGCCTCCCAGGGCCGCCAACACGAGGAGTCACCCTGATGAAGCTGGACCGCTACGACCGTCGGATCCTTGAGGAGCTGCAACGCGACGGGCGTATCAGTAATCAGGATTTGGCCGATCGCATCGGACTCACGCCCTCGCCGTGTCTGCGACGCGTGCGGACACTCGAGGAGGCCGGCATCATCCGTGGCTACACGGCACTGCTCGATGCCCAAGCGCTCGGACTCAACCTCACGGCCATCCTGAGCATCTCAATGGACAAACACACCCCGGAGCGCTTCGAGCGCTTCAACGCGGCCATCAGCGCCATTCCCGAGGTCCTGGAATGTCTGCTGATCACCGGACGCGACGCGGACTATCAGCTCAAGGTCGTGGTGCGCGATATGGATGCCTATCAGGACTTGCTGCTCAACAAGATCACGCGTATCGAAGGGGTGACCGGCGTGCATTCGAGCTTCGTGCTGCGTCGCGTGGTCGAGCGCCCGAACCTGCCGCTCGGTTGACAGACCTGCGGCCCACACGTCGACGCGTTGGGGTTGACGCCATCAAGGCCCGTCCGATGCCGCGATCTCCGGCGGCCGCCTCGCCATTCAGCGTGACCCACCCTCTCCAGCAGGCTCACCGCGTGGATCCCGGCCGGCGCCCGGACAAGGATGGGCAAGACTCCGAGCAGGATTTCACATGAATCAATCGACAGACTTGTCGTGAGCGATTCGGGCCCGCTCGCGGATCCTGCCGATGCGGCCGCGTCGAGCTCTGAATCGCGGCGTCGGCGGCGAGGAGCGCATGGAAAAAGATGTATACATTTAGTTTTTGCTCCCTTAAACCTTCCATGTATTTCACTGATCCGCCAGGACATCTACACTTTCCTCACCGAGAATAGAGAGCGCCCCGGAACGGGGCGCCGACACAACACCGTGGTGTCTCGATACCGCCTCCGACAAACAGAGCTTGGCAGATAGGCGATTATGGAGACGACCACATTGACTGCCCAGGCAGGGCGAATGGAACGCTCCAGCGTTCATTGATCGACGCACAAACGAGGAAGCCCAAATGGACGAAACCAGACGGAGATTGATCAAGGCTGCGGTCTATGGCGTGCCGGCGCTGTTGAGTCTTCAGGCCATGCCGGCCTTTGCGGACGCATGTAAAGGAGCTCAGGCGAATCCAATGACGGGAAGGGATGAAAGCCCGAGTCCCATCCGGATGGCCCGGCAAAAGATGAATAAAAGAATCAAGGCCATGCGCCGCGTCTCAAAACTCTCCAAGAAACGATCCTGATATCGTTTTGCAACACGCCCCCCGGCTTAGCCGGGGGCGCTCTCGTATCCGCGCACCGGATCACCGGCGTTCCATCGCCTCCTCTGCGAGTCGATGACCCAACTCGATGAGCTCGCGCGCCCGATGGAACTCGTGCGCGGCGCAGGCATCGCGCGGAACATCAATGACGACATCCGGACGATAGGCCGCGAGCTTGACCGCGGAGATCGCGTTCTGCATCGTCTCGAAGGACCGGATCGTCAGCTCGAACACCCCTCGCTGGTCGTCCCCTCCCCCCCCGAGGCTCTCACCGATCGCATCGAGGAACTGGCGGATCCGTTCCTGATAGCTCAGGTCTGCCGGCGGCTCATCCCTCGACTCCCGCGCCCGCCCGGGAGAGTCGTCAGAGTCTGCGCTTTGGTCTGCCCGATTCCCGAGATCCGACTGCAGTGTCTCGGCATTGAGATTGACTGCAATCGTCAGGTCCGTGAAGTCGCGGAAGGTCGGGGCGATCGGCACGGGGTTCAGGAGTCCCCCGTCGACAAGGGTCATCCCGCGATAGGCATGAGGTGTGAAAACACCGGGGACCGCGATCGAGGCACGCACGGCGTCGAAGAGCGGTCCCTGTGAGATCCAGACCTCGCGTTGTCGGTCGATGTCGGTAGCGACGGCGGTGTAGGTGATCTCCAGGTCCTCGATCGGGCGATCACCGACCATCGCGCGCAGCGTGTCCATGATCCGGTCACCCTTGAGCAAACCGGCCCCGGTGAATGCGAAATCAAGAAAGCGAAGGACATCACCACGGCGCAGCGCGCACACCCAGCGTTTATACGCCTCAAGCTCTCCGGCCCCATAGATTCCGCCGACCAAGGCGCCCATCGAGGCGCCACTGACGGAGCTGATGCGATATCCTTGACCGCTCAACCACTCGATGACACCGATATGGGCAAGCCCGCGGGCGCCGCCACTGCCAAGCGCCAGTGAAACGGTTTCGCGTCTTCGCTGTTTCATGGTTGTCCGTCGAGCCGATCGACGAGCTCCTCAACCGCTGCTTCATCCGACGGGGGCCCGTCGCCATCCGAGCGTCTGAGATCGTTCAGCACCTCATCGACATCCGGCAGCAGCTCGGAAAACTCGACCCCGTACATCTCCCAAATGGAGACAAAAAGTGAGGCAATCAGCGGGCCGATAAAGAGCCCGGTGAAACCAAACATGAAGATGCCGCCAAGTGTGCTCAAAAAGATCATGAGCTCGTGCATCTTGGTGTCTCGACCTACCAAGATCGGGCGCAAGACGTTGTCCAGGGTGCCGACGATGAGACCGCAGAACAGACCCAGCGCGACCGCGCTGGCCACCTGACCCTGCACCGCCAGAAAGATACAGGCCGGTACCCAGACGAGCGCCGAGCCCACGGCGGGAATGATGGACAGAACCACCATTACCGTGCCCCAGAACACGGCGTTCTCAATCCCTGCGATCGCGAAGGCGATCCCGGCGAGCGTCCCCTGCAACAGACCGATCAGCAACGTCCCTTTCAGCGTGGCGCGTGTCACCGAGGTGAACTTCTGCAACATCACCCGCTCGTCGACGCTCTTCAGTGGCAGATAGTAGAGAATCTTATTGATCAGCTTGTTCCCGTCGATCTGGAGGAAGTACATGCTGTAGAGCATCACGAACGCCATGAAGAAGAAATTGAGCGTCCCCAGAGTGAACGACGAAAGACCCCCGACCACAAACTTGCTGGCGACAGTCACCGCCTCCCCGGCGCGTTCAAGCATCATCTCGCGCAGCGGGACTAGCTCCTCGAAGAACGGCATTCGGCGGAGACCTTCGCGAAAGGCATCGGGATCCGCGAGCCTCTGCTTCACCCAGGGCACGACCGTTTGGGTGACATCCAGGGCCTGTGCCACGACGATCGCAATCAGGAGCGCCAACGGGATCAGAACGACGACGGCGACAACCAAGAGGGTAGCGAGCGAGGCCAGATGGCGCCGTCCGCCGAGCCGTGGCTGCAGCCTCAGGAATAGCGGCCGTGCCAAGGCACTGAAGAGTCCGGCTAGAAACAGCGCCATCAGGAACTGCTGGACCATTGCCAGAAATAGTGCGGAGATCCCGAGTGCCATCAACAGGACGACGGATTTATTGACGAGATCTGAATTCATTGATTTTGCCCAGGATCTGAGGGAGAAGAGCCGAGTGCCCGGTGATGCTCTTGCGCATCAGCTGCGCGAAGCGGCCCGAAGCGGACGTCGAGACGGTCCGCGGGACGTTGGATCCAGGAGGTCAACTGGGCCTGACCGGTCTCCGCCAGGACGCGGCAGCCGTCCCCCGGCAAGAGCAGTGGAATCGGCCAGGGACCGCGGAACACGAGCGCATTGATGGGTGCGGCCCAGTTGTCAATGATGGCCATCCACGGCCATTGCAGGGCGTAGGGATCCTCCGGACCGAACCGAACGCAGCCCTCCTCAGAGCTGGCGGTCGCGTTCATCAGGCCGTGAGTTGCCGTCCACCAGGCGATCGATTTGGCACAGGCAAGGATCAAAATGGTCAGACTCCCGATGAGGAATAGCCGGGCGATTTGGCTGAACCGGCGCTCGGTCGACGCGCTGGACACAAGCACGGGTCGCCTGGCCATTGCCGCCGCAAGCGCCATCAGGAGCATGCCGATCGGATAGGTCACCGCGGCCTTCAGCTTGACGCCCTTGCCGAGGACGATCTCGCCGGCGACCAGGATACCCAGGAGCGCCAGCAAAACGAATCCGCAAAAGAGCAGCCGTTCGAGCAGAGCGACGCCGCGACCTCGGCCGACGACGCCCCAATTCAGTGACAGCAGGAGGGCCAAGCAGACAACCAGTGTCAAGAGGACGCCCTGCGATAGGGTATCGGTGAGTAGATATCCGATCGCTGATCCTGGATCGGAATGGGAACGCTCGTAGGCATTTGCACCGACGAGCGTCCAGAGGAGACGCAGCACGCCGGAAACCAACAATGCCAAGGCGAGCCAGACCCAGATGCGGGCGAACTGGATACCGGGCCGGATGTTTAGCCAGGCGACAACGCCCAGCAGTCCGGAAAGGGCAAACGTCAGCGGATGAAGCAGCGGGAGAAGAGGCACCAGCAGCGCCGCGTAGATCCACGCGGCTCGCCGCTCAGGCGCGAGCACTGCCATGAGAACGAGCGGCCACGCCACATAGAGGCTCATGAGCAGTTCGGAGACCGCCGAGAAGTTGACCTGGTCGGCAACGAGAAACAGGGTCGGCAGGAGGATCAAGGCCGGCCTACGCCGACGTACCACGACCCAGCAGACGAGCAGTGAGAGCACCGGTGGGGCCATGTACGCAAAGGCGAAGACATGGCGCAGGAGTCTGACGTCATCGTTCAACCAGCCGACAAGCAAGACCGGGAGTTGCGGAATAATCCCGGCGACCCGAAGGTTCGGGACCTCTGGGGCGCCGTTCAGCACGAGCATAAAGAAATAGTAGGCCCCGTCGCCGAACAGCGGCAGGCCGACGATCGCCATCAGGCCGTAGGCACAGGCAATGAGAATCAGCCCGAGACCGAGTGCATGCGGGCTGGACAGGGCACACCCGCCCGGCCAACGCTGCCGACACAGGCTGTTGGTCGGCTCGGCGAGTGCCGATCTTGACCTCGACATGAGACCTTATGGACTCCGATCAGCCCCTCGGGGCTGACTCACCATTGACTCGACTGGGACTGGGGGGCGCCGCCTATTGAAGACTGAGTCGATGGTCCTCCTCAGTGGTGAGCGAAGGATACATGTATGGAATGGGTGGAGGCAGCTCCGGCGGCGTTGCTCCCCATTGCGGAATGGGCTCGAAGATTCTGGGATCGACGTAACCGCCACGCGCTGGCGGGCCAGGTTTCGACCTCCAGGGATCGGTTGTCGACCGCGGGGGCTCAACAGGGCGGAATCGATAGGGCTCAGTATCCGAGCCGGATGTAGAACTGTCCCAAAACGGAGTCTCCGGATACAAGGGATGATCGCGAGACGCGTCGTCGGGCCAGCGATACCCACCGAATCGCCGATCGTCGGTGTCCTCACTCTGACGTTCCATCCGTCTGCGCTCGCGTTCCTCGAGTGGCCTGAAGCGATAGCCCTCGAAAGGCGATCGCGGGTTGGTTGTCGATCCGGGACCGATCGGCCCAGCGGCTTGCCACTCCATGGGAGAAGCAGGATCGGCGCCCCCCCCATAGCGGCCGACCGGCCCCGCCGACCTCTCGGCAGCAGCTCGGAGCCGCTCCTCTTGGGGGTCGGCAAACCTGTCATGCGGCGTCGGGACAAAGCCCCCCCCTTGATAGAGCCACTCCGGTCGGGCCGCTGGTCTTGTCTTGCCTGAGACGTCATCGCCGGTCGGCGCCGCCTGTTCCCGCGGCAGCTCTAAGGTCACCAGGATCCCCGTCGTGAGGGCGAAAATCACCAGGAAGATCGCCGCCAAGGCCACGGCCAGGTAGAGTCGCTGATTGGTCACTGCACGTGTGTCTCCCAGCCACCATTGAAACCTTCGGACGTTGGAGGACCTGCCGGGTTCCCCCCCGTGCACGGAATGATGCTCGCGGATCTGTCCTCCTAAGGGGTAGCGTCCACTCGGACCTCCGAACCCTCGAACCGATCGAAGGCCGACAACCGCTGATAGTCCTTCGGGGTCATGTGGGCCGAAGCGATCGAATAGCGCGCCTGGGTCCATGCTCTACTCGTCTTACCTATAGGCATAGGATGTAGACGCTGAATAAGCAAGCGCTTGCCCCGGTTCTTCGGACGCGCGGAAACCGGGCCTGAACAGGTTCGAGCCGCATCGATCGCTGTGTCCCGAAGCGTCCTCAATGCCATCCGCAGGCCCATCCCGCGCGGGCGGCCGTCCGGCGATTCAAGGATAATGGGCTGCGAGCATCCATTGGCGTCAACCGGAGCACGCATGTCCATACTCAAACTCGGCATCCCGAAAGGCAGTCTCGAAGCGGCGACCATCGAGCTCTTCGGTAAAGCCGGCTGGAAGATCACCACGCACGCGCGCAATTACTATCCTGAAATCGATGACGCGGACATACGCTGCGCTCTGATTCGCGCCCAGGAGATGGCGCCCTATGTCGAAAGCGGGACCCTCGACCTCGGGCTTACCGGGCTTGACTGGATCCTGGAATCGGAGGCGAAGGTCGAGGAGATCTGCACCTTGACCTACTCGAAGGCGTCCCATCGCCCCAGCCGATGGGTCTTGGTGGTACGCCAGGACTCCCCCATCCGTCGGGTCGAAGACCTAGCGGGCAGGAAGATCGCTACCGAGCTGGTCGGTTTCACCCGGCGCTATCTTGCCGCGCGCGGGATCAAGGCGGCGGTCGAGTTCTCTTGGGGTGCCACCGAGGCCAAGGTCGTCGAGGGTCTGGTCGACGCCGTGGTGGAGATTACCGAGACGGGCAGCACCATCCGTGCCCACGGTCTGCGGATCGTCGATGACCTGCTGGTCACGGAGACGAGACTTATCGCCAACCCAGCGGCGATGGAGGATGCGGCACGACGAGCCAAGATCGAGCAGGTCGCTTTGATGCTTCAGGCGGCCCTGCGCGCCCGACACAAGGTCGCGCTCAAATGCAACGTCCCCGCCGATCGTCTCGATGCAGTCGCGCGGCTGCTCCCGAGCCTGCACGCACCGACGGTGAGCCACCTTTACGACCGGAGATGGCTCGCGGTCGAAACCATCGTGGATGCCGGTGCGGTCCGCGATCTCATCCCGAAGTTGCGACAGGCAGGCGCAGAGGGGATTCTGGAGTACGAATTGACCAAGATGGTATGAGCCTCATACGTGAATGGACAGCCCTGACATCTCAACCGGCCCGGGACGTCCAAAAAGGTAGCCCTGAAACGCCTGGCACCCCTGACCCGCCAACCAATCACGCTGAGCCTCGGTCTCCACGCCCTCGGCAATGACGTCAAGCTCGAGGGTACCACCGAGCGCGATAATGGTTCGTGCGATCGCCGCATCGTTCTCATTGCTAACGAGATCTCGCACGAACGACCGGTCGATCTTCAGCTCCTTCAACGGTAGTCGCCTCAGATTGCTCAGGGACGAATAACCGGTGCCGAAATCGTCGAGGGCGAAGGACACGCCGCGCGCGTCGAGTGTCTGCATCTTCGCGATTGCGGCCTCGAAATTCTCGCGCAACAGGTTCTCAGTGATCTCCAGCTTCAGCCGCGAGGGATCGCAGCCCGTGCGATCGATCTCGGCGAAGACCTCATCGACGAAATCGGGCTGATTGAACTGGCGGGCGCTGATGTTAACCGCCAATGTCAACCCGGCGGTTGCCGGGCGTCTCGCCCATTCGGCCAACTGAGCACAACCCATCGCCAGCACCCGGCGCCCCAGCGGCAGGATCGCGGCCGTCTCCTCTGCCAGACGAATGAAGGCAGCGGGCTCCAGCAGTCCTCGTTGCGGATGCTGCCATCGCAGCAGCCCCTCCGCACCCCTGACCCGTCCCTCGGCGTCGACTTGCATCTGGTAATGCAGGACAAACTCACGCTGCTGCAGTCCTTGTTGCAGAGTCGCTGCGAGGGTCGCTCTGGCGTTTACCTCCGCCTGCATCGCAGGGTCAAAGAAGCGGAGTGTATTTCGGCCCGCCTCTTTGGCCCGGTACATGGCCAGATCGGCCTGCTGGAGCAATTCCTCGGCCTGATCCGACCCGTGGCCGAACAATGTGATACCCATACTTGCCAAGCACTGGTAGTCACGGCCCTCCAGGCGGCAGGGCTGTCGCAAGGCGTCGAGCAGCTTATTCCCGAGAATCTCTGCCTGCGTTGCGGCCTGATCCGTTTGGCGGCTCAGGCGTTCCAGAATCACGATGAACTCGTCACCGCCCAGTCTCGCAAGGGTGTCCGTCTCGCGGATCCGGGACGCTAGACGCCCGGCCACCTGACTCAGCAGCCGGTCGCCGTGATCATGGCCCATCGTGTCATTGAGTGCTTTGAAATCATCCAGGTCGATGAACATCAGTGCGCCGAGTCGGTCCATGCGTCGGCTGGCTGCAATCGCGCGCTCGAGCCGATCCATCAGGAGACGCCGGTTCGGCAGGCCCGTCAGTGGATCGAAAAACGCGAGTTGCCTGATCGCCTCTTCCGCACGCTGTCGTTCCGTCACGTCCGTGACCAGGGCCACGAATCGCGGCTGCCTGCCGAGCAGTTGCAGACGGATCTCAGCCGGGTAGAAGGTCCCGTCCTTGCGGCGGTGACGCGTCTCGACCACGACCTGGGTCTTGATTCCTTTGCGCAGCGGCTCGACCAGGCGGTGGAATGCCCCGGCATCATAGTCCGGCTCGAGATCCAAAGGAGTCATGCCCGACAACTCCTCCATGCTGTAGCCGAGATTGTCGCGCGCCCCTTGATTGACCTGCTCGAAGTGGAGGCTCTCTGGGTCGAACACATAGACCTCGGTCTGCGAGGTCTCGACGATCTCCCCGAGCCGGCTGAGTGCGTCGCGGGCCTCATGCCGGGCCGTCATGTCGGTGTGCGTCCCGATCACCCGCGTTGGCGCGCCGTCCGGATCCCGCTCGACGACCTTGCCACGATCCAGGACCCAGGCGTAGCTGCCGTCCGTGCGGCGAAGCCGGTATTCGCTGTGATACGACTCGGTCGCACCGCAGAGATACCGTTTGATGTCCGCCGTGGCTCGGTCGAGATCCTCGGGGGCGATTCGGTCCTGCCAATCCGCGACGTCGCCCCGGATGTCCTCATCTGTTAGGCCGAGCATGCTTCTCCAGCGCCGCGAATAGAAGACCTTGTGCGTCCGCAGATCCCAGTCCCAGACCCCAGCGTCCGTGCCCTCGAGGGCGAATTTCCAGCGCTCCTCGGCGCCGGCCAATTCCTCGATCGCAACCAAATGATCGAGAGCGTTGGAGATATCTTGAGCCAGTTCCAGCAGCAGGTTGCGCCCGTCCTCATCGATCGACTCTCGATCCTTACCGTACGCGCTGAGGACCCCGATGACCTGTCCACGCTCCCGAAGCGGTACGGATGCGGAGACCTGCCAACCGAACCGCCGGCCCAGCTCATGCCAACCGGCCGTCGCGGGATCTGCTTGAAAATCCCGACTCCAAAACAAGGAATCCTCGCGCATCGAACGACAGATGAGGTCATCGGCGGGTATGCCGGAAGCCCGACTCACTGAACCCAGTGCACCGACCAGATCCGCCCCGCCCTCGCCTTCGTGCGCCACGCATTCGAT
>NZ_JAJDNA010000008.1 GCF_022340925.1 Thiocapsa sp. | reverse complement strand
GCCGCGATGACCATCAGATGCACGAGCGCCGCGATGCCGACGAACGCCGTGTAGGTGGTCTTGAACTGCTCGTGAAACTCCTTCGCCTGCTGTTCGGTTAAACCCGAAAGGCTTGCCTGTTCAGCCATGTTTTTTGACTCCTGACTGGAGTGGGTGAAATCGCCGCCGATATCGATCGGGTGGCGGGCCTCCGTGGCGCCGACTGCGGCCACGAAACACGCTTGCGTTCCTGCTGTTCGGGAACAATCGGATCCGCTGGTGATCTTTGGGTGTCATCTTAGCTTGACAGTTACAGATGTCAAGCTGCTTTTACATAAAAACAGGGAGGGTTTAGGCGTGGCGCCAAGCGAATGCAGCCGGAGCGCTCCGCGCAGGCGGCGCGATCGCCGGCGGGTCGACCGCGGAGGCTCGGGCAGGACAGCGCGGCAACGGAGACGCGGGTAGGCGACGGGCTCGCCCTCCCGCTCGAGGCATACTAGAGAGCCGATCGGATATAGCGGAACAGCATCGCGAGTCCGTAAATGATGGCCATGGCGATCACCCCGACCTTGACCATGTAGAAGATCATCGAGACGAAGGGGCGCACGCTGGGGACGGCAAGCGATCCGACCTCGGGGACATCGGCGCTGGAAGGGGTTGAAGGCAGGGCCGCCGGATCCTGAGCCGCGGGCGGGGCGGGGCCACCCGCCCTCGGCTCGGCCGGAACGAGTTGGTAGGGCGAGGCGTTGGCGACTTTGAAGAACTGGATCTCCGAGTCATCGCCCTCCTTCTCAATGACGACGAGCTCCGTTCCCATCCCGAGTCCCTGAGAAGTCGCGAAGTCCAGGGCAAAGGCTTCCGCGCTCGCCGCCTCGCCCTGCAGCTCCCAGGACTTGGGTTTATCCGGCCAGGTTCTTTTCACAGCGTATTTCACAAGCGACTCCTCAAAGCAGACCGATGTTGACGGCGGAAACAGCTTGCCTCAGCGTCTCCCCAAAGTCCGCAAGGGATTGTAGGGTTCACCCCTGCGCTTGTCACCGACCGTACATCAGGCCCCGGCCGCCCCGCGAACCCAGATCTTCCCCGGTCTTGTTGCAACGCTCGTTTTTCGACCACCGTGGATCGGGACACGAGAGGAGCAGACGCACGGGGTCAGCCGCCGCTCACCGGATGCATCTGCGCTTGCAGATAGTTCTGAAGCCCAATCTGGTCGATCAAGCCCAGCTGCTGCTCGAGCCAGTAGGCGTGGTCTTCTTCGGTGTCTCTGAGCAGCTGCTCGAGGATCGAACGGGTCTGGAAGTCCCTTTCCCGCTCGCAGCAGAGGATCGCCTCCTTCAGGGCCGCCGCCACCTCGTACTCGACCTGAAGGTCATTGGCGAGCATCTCGGGCACCGTCGACCCCACCCGCAAGCCCTCGCGCTGACTCAGGTCCGGAACGGCCTCGAGAAACAGCATGCGCCGGATCAACATCGAAGCGTGCTCTTTCTCCTCCGTGGTCTCGTGATCGATCCGTGAAAAGAGCCTGGCATAACCCCAATCCTCGTACATGCGGGAGTGGATAAAGTATTGATCGATCGCAGTCAGCTCGTTCGCCAGCAGGCGTTGCATGTGCGCGATCACGTCGGGATGACCTTTCATTCGGCGTTCTCCTGAGGTGCAAGAATCAGATCGTCGACTCGAGATAGTTCGCCAGCCCGACACCCTCGATCAGCGACAGCTGGGTCTCGATCCAGTCGATGCGCTCTTCGCTCGCCTCCTGCAGCTCCTCCAGAAGATGCCGGCTCACAAAATCTGTATGCTCCTCGCAGTGCGAGATGGCGGCGCCCAGGGCGTCCCGGTAACGGCACTCCATGGTCAAATCGCTGCGCAGGATCTCTGGCACATCCTCCCCGATCAGAAGCTTCCCGAGATCCTGCAGATTCGGCAACCCCTCAAGAAAGAGCACGCGTTCGACGAGGCGATCGGCCTCTTTCATGACCTGAATCGAGGCACGGTAGACCTGTGTCTCCAGCGTCCTGAAGCCCCAGTTGCCAAGCATCCGCGCATGGAGGAAGTACTGATTGATCGCGGTGAGCGCTTCCTTGAGCACCGCGTTGTGATGCTGGTTGATTGAAGGATCTGTCTTCATCTGGGCTCGTCCCGTCGGCGGTTGATATCTGAGCGCCCCAAGGGCACTTGACTCAAATACGAATCATTCCTATTATTTTGCCGGAGTCAAGCGGAGTTTGGGCATCCCAGCCATGTATGTCTGCATCTGCCGAGCAGTCACCGAGCGCCAGGTCATCGCCGCTGCCGAGCGCGGCGCCTTGCGGCTGTCCGAGCTCCGAGACGAGTTGGGGGTCCCGGGCGATTGCGGGCGCTGTGCGCGCTGCGCGCGAGCGATCCTGCTCGAGGTGCGTGAACGCCGCGCCGTGGCGCAGGATGCGATCGTTGCCGCAGGCTGATGGAAACCGACCGCACCATTCGCAGGCAGATGCCCTTCATGCAGACGATCGCGCGCCCCCTCGCCTCCCTTATCCGCCGCCTTGGCCGTCGCATGTCCGAGGCTCTCGTCCAACTCATTCGATCTCGCCCCCAGAGCCCACGCCAACGACGCTGGCGGTTGATTCGCCAATTCGTCGCCGCGCCGACGCGAGCGGCCGCCCAAGGACAATACCGGGACTCTGCGACCCCGAGATAGCTCGGGCGCGAGTCCAGCCGAGAGGTGACCGCTTCGCAGCACACGGCCGAACCTCATGGTAACGAAACACGAGCTCAAGGTCTGCCCGCGGTGCGGGGCAACCTTCGAATGCAAGGCCAACCGTCCGTCTCAATGCGCCTGCGCGGCGATCCTGATCCCCGAGCGGGTGCTGGACGAGCTGCAGCTCCGATACTCGGATTGCCTTTGCGTTCGGTGCCTTGTGGAGATCGTCGGAGGTCCGGCGCCACCGGATCGTTCCGTGTCCGGTTGATGCCCCTCACTGCCGCCGGGACCCAAATCCAGTGGGAAGTGGTTTGACACGCTCCGGGCGCCCTGTCCTTAGTCGGAGGGCGAGCCGCTACTGGCCCAGATCCTCGCGGAGCGCCGTTCGGGGATCGACGTCTGGGGGAATTAAAATAGGAGCGAGCACCGCCGGCCCTCGCTCCAATTCTCTTGCGAGAACAATATCCGAGCGAAATACTACCGTTAACCTGGTAGCGGATTGCACCCTCGATGCCGGCCGACTCCACTGCCACGCCGTGCGCCCGACCCTTTACGGATTGGAGAATCATCTGGTGCGCCTGCACCAGCTCGTTGGGGCGATGCAGCCCAACGCGGTGATCCTCGATCCGATCACCAGCTTCTCGACCGTCGGTAACCTCTCCGAGGTGAAGATCATGCTGACTCGGGTCATCGACTTCCTGAAGGGCGCCGGCATCACCGCAATCTTCACCGGACTGACGCAAGGGTCCGATCCGGCCCAGTTGGAGCGGACCGACGAGGACGTCAGCTCACTGATCGATACCTGGTTGCTGCTGCATATGGCCAATGCTGCGGGGAGGCGCCATCGGCTGCTCTACGTCCTCAAAAGCCGGGGAATGGCGCACTCGCACCAAGTCCGTGAGCTGCTGCTCGACGATGCGGGCATCGATCTCATCGATGCCTCAGCCGAGCTCGGGAGGCTCGACGGATGACATCGATCGAGACGACCTCGCCGGATCCGGAGGGCGGCTGGTGCCTCCGACTCTATGTCGCGGGCCAGAATCCAAGGTCATTGCGGGCCTTTCAGAACCTCAAAGCCCTGTGCGAGACCCATCTCGCCGGACGATACGACATCGAAATCATCGACCTACTCGAAAACCCGACGCTGGCTCGAGGCGACCAGATCGTGGCCTTGCCGACCCTGGTCCGGAAGCTTCCGGAGCCGGTGCGAAAGATCATCGGCGATCTCTCCAATACCGAACGCGTGCTGGTCGGTCTCGACCTGCGAGCCAGGGACGACGGGACCAAACCGCCGGCCTGACCGACGCCGATGCCAGACCATCGCACCGACAGCCCCGAACCCGCCTTGGAGACCCCAATGGAGCGGGTCGCCGAAGACCTCTTGAACGAGAACCTGTCCCAGGCCCTGGCCGCGCGAGAGCAAGCGGCGCAGTTGGCGCAAGAGCTGACGACCGTGATCGACAGCGCCGTGGAAACGGTCTGTCCGCTCCTCCAGACAGCCCGCCTACGGCTGAGGGTCGAGCTTCCGCCGGAAGCGATATGGCTGGAGGGGGATCCGATCCGACTGTCACAAATCTTCGGGAATCTGCTCAACAACGCGATCAAGTACACCGCGGCCGGCCAGGAGATCCGCATCGTGGCCCGACCCGGAAGGGGTCAAGGTGTCGGTCCAAGACACCGGGGCGGGCATCCCTGCGGAGATCCTCCCGCGCGTGTTCGATCTCTTTGCCCAGGGCCAAGCGTCCCCGACGCCGATCCCGGGCGGGCTCGGGATCGGATTGACGCTGGTGCGGAAGCTCGTCGAGCTGCATGGCGGTCGCGTCGAGGCCTTCAGTGCAGGCCCGGATCAGGGCAGCGAGACCAGGTCTGCCTTCCTCTCGCCGCAGGCGGGATCAGAGAATCCGGCAAGCCATCCCGGATGTCCGGTGGAGGCGTCCCCGCCTCCACGGGGCCTCGCATCCTCGTCGTCGACGACAACCGGGACGCGGCAGCAAGTCTGGCCAGGCTGCTCGAGCTCAAGGGCGCCGAGGTTCGAGTGGCCTATGACGGAAGATCGGCCTTGACCGCCCTCGAAGAGGATCCAGCCGAGGTGGTGATCCTGGACATCGGCATGCCGGACCTCGACGGTCATGAGGTGGCGCGTCGTATCCGCGCCCGGGCAGATTGGGGCCGAACCCGGCTGATTGCCATGACCGGGCTCGGCGAGGCTGCCGATCGTCAGCGTTCCTTGGAAGCCGGATTCGATCAGCACCTGGTCAAGCCGGTCCCCTTCGAAGTCCTCGATGGGGTCCTGGCGCCCCCGCCGGGCGACACGGCCAGGGCGCAGCCGGCGCCACGCAGGACCGGACCGCTCGGGCGCCCGGCCGCCGTCGCCCCGGATATCATGCCGATTGATGTGGGGCGTGGCATCGAGGGCTCACTCGCCGCCTCCCTCGTGCACGACCTGGCTCAGCCCTTGAGCTCGGCCGGCTGCTTCGCGGCGGCTGCGCGGACCCTGGCCTCCCAGTCGAGCGCCCAGACGCGACCGGCTAAAGGAGATCGCCATGAGCACCGAACCCGTCGCCTACATCGTCGATGACGACTCGGCGGTACGCGACGCACTCTGCATGCTGTTGGAATCGGTATCCATCCGTTCCACGGCGTTTACCAGCGCAGCAGAGCTGCTGCGCTCCGGCGTGCTGCAGCTTTATCGGACATTGACGCCTCGTGAGCAGCAGGTCTTCCAAGAGATCACGGCCGGCAAGACCAACCGGATGGTGGCCGACGAGCTTGGCATCAGCGTCCGGACAGCGGAATTTCATCGCGCACGGGTCATGCGGAAGATGCAGGCGCACAACCTGGCGGATCTGACGCTCGCACGCGTCACCATCCAGGATCGCATGACAAGCGAAGGATCGCCGGCTCGCCCCGCCTGAGGGACTGTCGGCGGTGGCAAGCGACGTTGGAGCAGTCTGGCAGAGTCGGCGCGGAATCATTTGAGAAGATCCGGTGCGATCAATCGAGCGACAAGACCCGCGCGCCACCTGCGGCATCTCAGCTGGCATGATGCGGACCGCCACGCCGCGGGGCTGATCGGCGCAGGCTCCGGATGTATCGATCGGTCCGCTCCGGCCGCGCGGAATTCGGTCTATCATTCGATCGCGACCGTGGGAGCGCCTCATCATCCTGATTGCCCAAGACGTTCGCGACCACGATAAGACCTCTCTGAACACCCAGTGCCGCCTGCCACGCAGTCGATCGCCGGCAAGCCGCGCTCCCCCGTTGTGGCAGGCAGCCCGCTGGTCGCCTTTTCAGGATCCGCCGCGGCGGATCCGGGAGGCGGGCCTGTCCTGACGACCCAGGTAACGACTTCGGCCCGGCCTCCAGGACATGCTCAATGAAACAGTCGAGCAACATCCTCATCCCCGTCCTCGTCGCACTCTTGACGGTCGCGGCCTGGGCCCTGCTCAACCGACCGGCCGAGGAGCCGGCCTGGCCCAATCGGCTGCAGGGCTTCTCGTTTGCGCCGATGCGCGCGCACGATGATCCGAGTCAGAAAATCTACCCGACCGTCGAGGAGATCGACGAGGATCTGGCGCTGCTTCAAGGCACCGTCCATGCGGTACGCACTTACACTGTGGAGAGCACGCTCGCGACGATCCCGCGCCTGGCGGCGGCGCGCGGCCTCAATGTGACGCTCGGCGCCTGGATCGGGCCGGATCTGGACGCCAACGAGACCGAGCTCGCGCGCTTGACCGAGATTCTCGGCAAGGGATACCGAAACCTGGTGCGCGTGATGGTCGGTAACGAGGCCATTCTCCGAGACGATATCTCGGTGTCGAAGCTGACGGCCTATCTGGACCGCATTCGAAGGATCACCTGGCTCCCGGTCAGTACCGCCGAGCCCTGGCATGTCTGGCTGAAGCACCCGGAGCTCGCCGATCATGTTGATTTCATCACCCTCCACCTGCTTCCCTACTGGGAAGGTGTCCCGGTGGATCAGGCGGTCGCCTATGCCGTGAGTCGCCTCGAGGAGGTCAGGCAGACCTTTCCGAACAAGCCGGTCATCATCGGTGAGGTCGGTTGGCCGAGCAACGGTCGTCGCAACCGTGGAGCCGAGGCATCGCTGGCGAACCAGACGCGCTTTCTCCGTCGCTTCCTCGCCCATGCCGAGCGAGAAGGCTACGTCTACTACGTGATGGAAGCCTTCGACCAGACCTGGAAGAAGAAGACCGAGGGCGCAACCGGCGCTTACTGGGGCGTCTACAACGCCAATCGCGAGGCCAAATTCGCCTTCACGCAGCCAGTCGTGCGCATCCCGCATTGGCGGGAGCTGGCCGCCCTCTCGGTGGTCATGGCCATCCTGCTCATCGTCTTTTTGTATCGCGACAGCGCGACGCTCTCGAGCAAGGGCAAGGGCTTTCTGGCGCTCGTCATGTATGCGATCTCGACCGCCGCGGTTTGGATCGTCTACGACTACACGCGTCAATACATGACACCCGCCACCGTTGCGGTCGGGTTTCTGCTTCTTCTCGGCGGTGTCGGGGTCATCGTCCTCATCATGGCGGAGACCCACGAATGGGCCGAATCGCTCTGGCTGCGGCAGTGGCGCCGCCCCTTCGCCGTGCCAGCCGTCCCCGACGATGCGCTCCCGCTCGTGTCCATCCACGTGCCTGCCTACAACGAGCCACCCGGCCTCCTGATCGAGACCCTCGACGCCCTCGCGGTGCTGGACTACCCGCGCTACGAGGTCCTCGTGATCGACAACAACACCAAGGACCCGGCGGTTTGGCAGCCTGTTCAAGCCCACTGCGAGCGGCTCGGAGGGCGTTTCCGCTTCTTCCACGTCGATCCCCTCTCAGGCTTCAAGGCCGGCGCACTGAACCATGCACTGCGCGAGACCGACCCCGATGCCGGGGTGATCGCCGTCATTGACGCCGACTACGTGGTCCAACCGCTCTGGTTGAGACACCTGGTCCCCGGGTTCCAGGACCCGGAGGTCGCCGTCATTCAGGCGCCCCAGGACTATCGCGACGCCGGTCAGAACGCCTTCAAGGCGATGTGCATGGCCGAGTATCGCGGCTTCTTCCATATCGGCATGGTCACCCGCAACGAGCGCAATGCCATCATCCAACACGGCACCATGACCATGATCCGCCGCCCCACCCTGGACGCCCTCGGCGGCTGGGCCGAGTGGTGCATCACCGAGGATGCCGAGCTTGGACTTCGCATCTTCGAGGCCGGTCACAAGGCACTCTATGTTCCCTGCACCTACGGGCGCGGGCTGATGCCGGATACCTTCAGCGACTTCAGGAGACAGCGTTACCGCTGGGCCTATGGTGCGGTGCGCATTCTCAAGCATCATCGACGCGAGCTCCTGGGGCTGCGCAAGACCGCCCTCTCCGCCGGCCAGCGCTATCACTTCGTCGCGGGCTGGCTGCCCTGGTTCGCGGACGGATTCAACCTCTTGTTCAACTTCGCCGCGCTCGCCTGGTCCGTGGCCATGGTGATGTTTCCGCTCGCGGTGACGCCGCCCTACATGACGGTCGCCCTGGTGCCGTTGGTCTTGTTCCTGTTCAAGATCTCCAAGAGCTTTCTGCTCTATCGACGCCGGGTCACCGCGACCCTGCGCCAAAGCGTCGCCGCCGGACTCGCGGGACTCGCGCTCTCCCACACCATCGCTCGGGCCATGTTCGGTGGCTTCTTCTCCGGGGGCCTTGCCTTCTTCCGCACCCCCAAGCTCACGCAGGCACCCGCGCTCATCCGCGCCCTGGGGGACGCGCGTGAGGAGGGTCTGTTCATGGTCGCCTTCTGGCTGGCCGCCGCCTTGATGATGCTTCGCTACGATGCCTACATGCTCGACCTGCGCGTCTGGGTTGCCGTCCTGATCGTCCAATCCATCCCCTATCTGGCCACCGTCTTGGTCTCTTTGATCAGTGCCTGGCCCGGCCTACCAGCCCACCTCATCGGTCCCATGCCAGCGATGTCGGGGCTCCAATCCCCAGCCAGCCCCGAGCAAGCCCGGTAAGGCACGCGCTGGCTGACCGCCCAAGGCAGGGCTGGCCGCCAGCCGTGTGCCGTCCGGTCTCGGGTCTCCGCCAGCGGACGTCAGCCCGGACTGCACGCCCCATGCGCGCGGGCCCGCGACATGTCCCCGTCAGATCTTGATTTTCCGTCGCGATGCAGCCTTTCACACCCGATCGCTGCATTGCGATTCCTTGCAACAGAGCCCGCGATCTCTCCTCGTCGCGCCTTGTTCCGGGGCACGAAAAACGACCCTAGCTGACCAAAAACCCATCTGGGGCGGGTCGGGCTGCGCCCTTCAGGTTGAGTCCATCGTCCTATCGTGACCCAAGGATGACCAGCGTCGCTGCGACCGGGCCGTTCTTCCCCTATAGGGTTTACCCTATATCGGGTTTTCCCTTATACTGCGCCCCCGTTCATCAACTAGCCGATCTTCGGATGCAAGGAGCGCAACGCGAGCCGGCCGACTGCAGAGACGACTTCGCTCATGAACAAGACGCTGATCTTCGCCTCGCTCGGGGTTTTTCTTCTTGCCGGCGTTCCAGACGCCGAGGCTCGCGTTCAGCCCGGGTACTCCCAGCAGGGCATCGCATCCTACTATCACGACAGTCTGCATGGCCGGAAGACGGCAAGCGGGCAAATCTATGACAAGAACACCCCGAGCGCTGCACACAAGACACTCCCGCTCGGCACCAAGGTCCGCGTGACCGACAAAAGGACCGGCAAGAGCATCGTGGTCAAGGTGAACGACCGCGGCCCGTTCGTGAAAGGCCGAATCATCGATCTCTCGCGCAGCGCCGCGCGTGAGCTCGGGATGATCAAGAAGGGGCTCGCGCAGGTCGAGGTCGAGGTCCTGAGCGTCCCGAAGGCACGCGGGTCGTGAGTTGATCGCGCAACAACGCAGACGGTCGCTTCTGGCCTCGCCCTTCGGGAGCCCCCGGACCCGCCAATGCTCCGTTGCAGTCCTTGGCACTAGCGTGAGCTATGAGCCGCGGTCTGCGTCTCGCCTTGGCGGGTCTGTGGGGCTCTGAGCATGCAAGATAAGGTGAAACGGGGCACCAGCGCCGCCCTCACTCCCATCGGAACAGCCAGGCCGCAAGGGTCAGGAAGAGACATGCCAGGCCGAGCAGAAGCCCGACCTGAGGCAGGATCTGCGCGACACCAGCGCCGTCGATCATGACCGCCCGCGCGGCCTCAACCAGATGGGTCAACGGAAGGAGCCGGGACAGGCTCCGGGCCGCGGGGCTCGCACCCTCCATGGAGAACCACACGCCCGAGAGCAGGAGCATCGACCAGGAGATGAGGTTCAGCAGGCCATCAGCCACCTCTTCGGTCCGCAGCCGTGCCGCCACGATCAGTCCAAGACTGATCAGGCAGAGGGCACCAGCGACATAGACCAGCACGAGTGCCAGGTAGGAGCCGCGCATCGGGAGATTCAGCAGCACGCTGGCCCCGAGATAGACGATCAGGCTCGCGCTGAGCACCACCAGCAGACGCGAGAGGACCTGAGCGGACAAAAATTCCCAGGGACTGAGGGGTGTCCCCTTCAGGCGCCGTAAGACGCCGTTCTTCCGGTAACGCACGATCACCCACCCTACGCCCCACAGGCTCGAGAACATGATGTTCATAGCGAGCACACCGGGAAGCACCCAGTCGACATAGCGCAGCGCCGCGCCACTGACGGTCCGACGCTCCGGGGTTGGGCCGGTCGCGCCCTGGTACGCACAGAGCAGAAGCCGCTCGGCCAGGTGGCCGTTGGCTGAGCCGGGGTTGACCCAGTAGGTCGGTGTGCCGCGCAGATCCAGCAACAGATCCAACTGATGACGCTCAACCTTGACAAGCGCCTGCCCCGGATCCATGACCGGGAGGAACTGGATGTAGCGAGTCTCAAGAAAGGGAGAGACCGGCGCCGCAGGCATCGACTTGGAATCAGGCACGGTCCCCACGACACCGATCTTGAAGAGGTCCCGGGGCTCGCTGCTGAAGATGAAGGCGAAGGCAAGGACCATCATGATCGGCACCAGGATGTTCCAGGAGAGCCCCGCACGGTCGCGGTAGAATTCGCGGTTACGAGCGATCAGGATCGTCAGGATTCGTCGCCACATACGCTGCTTAGGACCTGAGGTCGTGGCCGGTGAGCTTCAGGAACAAGTCCTCCAGGTTCGGTGTGGCCACCCGCAGGTCCGTCAGATCGGCGCCGACGCGCTCGAGCTTCGACAACATGGGCGGGACCTCTTCCGTGAAGAGCTCGATGAGACTGTCGCGGCGTTCCCCACCAGGGGGAAGTGGAGCACCCGGGGGCCACGCAGACTCCGGGAGACGTATGACGGCGGAGGGAAAGTGGTCCCGGACCAGGCGTTCCGGGTGCCCTTCAGCAATGACCTGCCCATGGTCGACGATGACGATCCGGTCGCAGAGCCGCTCGGCCTCCTCCATATAATGGGTCGTGAGCACGACGGTCTTGCCGCGCCCCCGCACTGTCTCGATCAGTCCCCAGAAGTTCCGTCTGGACTGAGGATCCAGTCCGGTCGTCGGCTCGTCGAGATAGACCAGGTCGGGGTCGTTGACGAGGGCGATCGCCAACAACAGCCGCTGGCGCTGCCCACCCGAGAGCTTGCGCGTGTCCCGATCCAGGATCTCGGCCAGATTGCAGAGCCTGATGAGCTCGTCCCGGTCGGCCGTGCGTCGATAGAGGCTGGCAAACATGGCGAGCGACTCCCGCACGGTTTGAAAATCCTGCAGTGCAGTCGCCTGGAACTGGATACCCACCGATTCACGGTAGTGCCGATCGAGTGGACGACCCCGGTACAGGACCGTGCCGGAGGTCGGCTCTTGAATGCCCTCGAGCATCTCCATGGTCGTGGTCTTGCCGGCCCCGTTCGGACCCAGGAGACCAAAACACTGACCAGCCTCGACGCGAAAACCGATGCCGTCAACGGCGCGCACCCCAGGGAAGACCCGAACCAGATCGCGGGCTTCAAGCAAGCTGTTCACGGGCGCCGAGTATACGCCTTTCGGCTCCAGCACGGCGGCCTCCAGCCCGACCGGGTCGAGGCACAACCAGGAGGACACACGGGCACGTCATGACCGGCACCGCCAACAGGACAGACATCGCGGCAGGAACCTGGCCAGCGGTGGCGCTGGCACTGCTTCAGCTGGCCCTGATGGCGGGCTGCTCATCCCCACGCGTCGTCGAGACTCCTGGCCCGAGCGGCCGATCGCCGGCGATCGCGGTGGACCACGCGCGGATGGAAGACGGGTACCGCCTGCCAATCCGGGTCTGGCGCGCCGATGAGGGCGACCCGGCGCTGGTGCTCCTCGGGCTGCATGGCTTCAACGACTACGGCAATGCGTTCGGGCCCCTGGGACGCGAGCTCGCGCGCCAAGGCGTCACCACCTATGCGGTCGACCAGCGCGGCTTCGGCGCGACAGCCCAACCCGGTCGATGGCATGGCAGCGGTCGCCTCGCCGCCGATCTGCACACCCTGGTCGATCTGCTGCGCGAGCGTCACCCCCGTGCCCGACTCTATGTCGCGGGCGAGAGCATGGGGGGCGCCGTCGTCCTGCGTGCCGGGGCTGCGAGCCCGCTCGCCGTCGACGGTGTGATCCTGATCGCCCCGGCCGTGTGGTCGCGGGATACCATGCCGTGGTACCAGCGTCTGGCCTTGGATGGCGCGGTGCGCACCCTACCCTGGTTGAAACTGACCGGCGAGGGTATCCGCATCCGTCCGTCGGACCACCTCGAGATGCTGCAGGCCATGGGCGCAGACCCCTTGGTCATCAAGGCCACGCGCATCGACGCCCTATGGGGGATCACGGACCTCATGGACCGCGCTCGGATGTCGGCCGCATCCCTTCAGCTGCCCGCCCTGGTGCTGTATGGCGAGCACGACCAGATCATCCCGAAGAATGCCTTCTGCCGATTCCTGAGCGCGCTCCCAGCTGCTGACGAAGGGTTGAGGCTCGTCCTGTATCGGGGCGGCTGGCACATGCTGCCGCGAGATCGACAAGGCCCTCGCGTCCGCGCCGACATCGCTGCCTGGCTGAGCGATCCCACCGCGCCGCTGCCATCGGGCGAAGACACCCCTCCGGACGGCGCACGCGTGACGACATTCTGCGGGAACGGAAGCCCTTAGGGCAGGCGCGCAGATGCCCGGCCATTGGCAGCCGGCATCAGCGCGCTGGACGTGAAACGATTCGGAAACCGCGTTTTCGAATCGCGTGCTGATCTTGGGCATGGATGGCCACGCATCGGCATCGCCCGCACCCGGCAGGATGCCCCGCCATGTTCCGATTCCGGGCCGGTTCATTGCTTGGCCGGAACCAATCCGCATCTGCTCCGTGCCGACGGGGGAAATCATACGCTCGGTCGGGTGTGTTGCACCTCGCCCCGAACGACACAACCTATTGCAATCCAACAGGGTACTGACACGAGCCGGCGCGGCGACATATCATGCAGCACTATGAGCAACCGGCTGCGTGATCGCGAGCCGCTTGATCGATCCCGAACCAACCGGATCCTAGACGTATACGCCATTTCGACCGGAGATCCACCATGAGCCTAACCCGCCGTCGTTTTACCCAGGGCCTGGTCAGCGCCTTGGCCGTCGGGATGATTCCACTTCGCCCCGCGGCCGCAAATCTCATCGAGGGCCGCGACTGGCGCCCCATTTCGCCCCATCAACCCAGGACCAATCCCGACAAGATCGACGTCATCGAGTTCTTCTCATACGGATGTCCGCATTGCATGGACCTCAACCCGTCGATCAAGGGCTGGGCCGCCGATCTGCCCGACGACGTCAGCTTCCGCCGAATCCCCGTCTCCTTCGGCCGTGCCGCCTGGGCAAATCTTGCCCGGCTCTACTTCGCGCTGGACTACAGTGGTGACCTGGATCGGCTTGATCAGGCCGTCTTCGAGGCACTCCATCGAGACCGCGCCCGTCTTTACACCGAAAAGGCAATCTTCGACTGGCTGGCGGACAAGGGCGTTGACACCGACGCGTTCGCATCCCTCTTCAATTCGTTCGCGGTCGAGACCCAGCTCAAGCGCGGCGAGGCCCTTGTGGAGCGCTACCGCGTCGATGCAGTCCCCATGATCACAGTGGATGGGCGTTACGTGGTCGTGGGCCGGGAGGCCAAGGGCTTCCCGGAGCTGCTCGCAATCGCCGATGACGTGATCCTGATGGCGCGCAATCAAGCCGCGACGGGCTGAGTCGGCCGCTCGTCAGGATAGCCGATGGCTCCGGAACGGGAGATTCGGCGCCCGTCCCGGGCCCATCCATCAACCATCAGCCGCCGACGAAGCGACAGCGGGGCGTGGCCCAGCCTGCGTCGGCATCGGCGAGTGTCGCCGAAATGACGGATCCACCCGATGCGGAGCGGGTCTCCACCGGATTGCGCGGCCTCGACGTCGTGCTCGACGATCTGCGTGCCGGCGACAACGTGGTCTGGAGGATCGACGAGGTCGGCGATTATCGCCGCTTCGTCGGGCCATTCGTCAAACACGCAGTGGCCCGTGATCGCTCCATCATCTACCTGCGTTTCGGGCGGCATCCGCCACTGGTGAACCCCGGTCGCGGGATCCAGGTGGTCCCAATCGATGCGCTGCGGGGCTTCGAGGCCTTCACCCGCCACGTCTATCGGTTGATCACCGAGCATGGGCGCGGCGCCTTCTACGTTTTCGACTGCCTCTCCGATCTCCTCTCCCTCTGGGCCACGGATCTGATGGTCGGCAACCTCTTTCAGGTCATCTGTCCCGCGCTCTGCCAACTCGACACCGTCGCCTACTTTGGGCTGCTCTCGCGCAGCCATTGCTTTACAACCATGGCGCGCATCAGAGAGACCACTCAAGTCCTCATCGACGTCCGCCGCACCGACCACGCCTGCTACGTTCAGCCCGTCAAGGTCTGGGGGCGCCAGTCGCCGACCATGTTCCTGCCCCACATCCAGCAGGGCGAGACCTTCCAACCGGTGGTCGACAGCAGCGATGCCACCCGACTGCAGGCCCAACTCGAACGTCACTCGGGCGAGGCGGCGCGACGGCAACTCGATTACTGGGACCGACTCTTCCTGGAGGCGGCCGAGGTCGCGAGCCAAGACGCTGACGTCGAGCGAAGTCGCGAAGTCCAGGAGCGGCTCTGCCAGGTCTTGATCAGCCGTGACGAGCGGATCATCGCGCTCGCCCGCCGCTATCTGGACCTTAAGGACCTGATCGAGATCCGTGCCCGGATGATCGGGAGCGGCTATCTGGGTGGCAAGTCGGTGGGGATGCTATTGGCACGCCGGATCCTGACGCAGAGCGACCCGGAGCTCTGGCAGCGACACCTCGAGCCTCACGACTCCTTCTTCGTTGGCTCCGATGTCTACTATTCCTACCTGGTCCACAACGGGTGGTGGCCGCGAATCATGCGCCAACGCACCGAGCCCGGTTATTTCCGCGAGGCACGGTCGCTGCATCAGGACATGCGGCAGGGCCGGCTCCCGGAGGAGGTTCGCCTGGAGTTGGCGCGCGCGCTTGACTACTTCGGACAGTATCCGATCCTGGTGCGTTCCAGCAGCCTGCTGGAGGACAGCTTCGGAAACGCCTTCGCAGGCAAGTACGAGAGCCTGTTTCTCGTCAACCAAGGGCCACCCGAGCAACGGCTGGCCGACCTGGAAGCCGCTATCTGCCGGGTTTTTGCCAGCACCATGAGCGCTGACGCCTTGGCCTACCGGCAGCAGCGCGGGCTGGCCGACATGGAGGAGCCCATGGCCTTGCTGCTGCAACGCGTCTGCGGGCGCTACCATGGACGCTATTATTTTCCTGACATCGCGGGTGTGGGCGTTTCGCGCAACATCTTTGCCTGGGACGAGACCATGGATCCGGCGGCCGGCATGGTGCGACTGGTGATGGGCCTTGGCACCCGGGCAGTGGACCGGATCCAGGGCGATTACGCCTGTGTCGTGGCACTCGATCAACCCCACAGGCGCCCCTTCCGGGATCCTGATGACGCGATCCGCTTCTCGCAGCACGACGTCGATGTCCTCGACGTCTGCGACAACCGCCGGATAACGCTTCCACTTGCCCAACTGGTCACCAGCACGACGCCGCCCCTGCGATGGTGCGCCGAGCTCGATCAAGAGGCCACCCAGCGCTCGCGCGAGCGCGCCGGTGGAGAGGCAGTCTGGCGCCTGACCTTCACGCCGCTCTTGCGCCACACCCCTTTCGTGCCGCTGGCGCGGCGTCTCCTCCAGGCCCTGGAAGCGGCCTACGCCTATCCCGTCGACATCGAGTTCACCCTGCATCTCGCGGCAGACGGCACACCCTCGTTCAGCCTCGTCCAATGCCGTCCGCTTCAGACCCTCGGCCTGAGTCCGCGCGTCGAGATCCCGGTCGAGATCCCAAGCCATCGCGTGTTTTTCGCGACCGAGGGGCACTTCATGGGTGGCAATATCGACCAGCCGATCGCCCGGGTCATCCATGTCGACGGCGCACGTTATCGTGCCCTGTCCAGCGTGCAGAAGTTCGCCGTGGCGCGCCTGGTCGGCCGCCTCAATCGCCGAACCGCCAACCGTGACGCATGCCCCACGCTCCTTGTAGGCCCCGGGCGCTGGGGCACGACCACGCCCGAGCTGGGTGTGCCGGTCCGATTCGCGGACATCGATCGGGTCGCGGTCATCGTCGAGGTGGCTGACCTTGGGGAAGGCATGGTCCCGGATCTTTCGTTCGGGTCTCACTTTTTCCAGGATCTTGTCGAATTCCGGACCGCGTATGTCGCCCTTTTTCCGTACGCCGGCGATGCGGAATACCGCCCCGAATGGCTCAACGACGCTCGTCCGCAGCCGACGCCCCTTCCACTCGATCCGGACGATCCCCCGGATGTGTCCGTCGCGGCGACCCTCAGCCTCTTCGACGTCCGTGACACCGGGCTGCGCGTCGTCGCGGATGTCTTGTCTCAGCGGCTGGTCTGCTATCAGGCGGAAGGGCCGCTCGAAGGTCCGGTTAGCAGCGAGTTCCGTCCGGGGGAGGCAAGAAAGCGCCTTAGGTTTGGCTGCAGCATCGATGATGCACGCCGCGATGGTCGGGGCCACCTCGACCCTCGCGGGTGGGCAGGCCGCCATTGACGGCTGCGCGATCGGATGATATTACCTGACGGACCGGATTCACGGGGCGGAGAGGTGCTGCGCTCCGGATACTCGGAAGCCGATCCCATCTCGGGGGTTTTTCTCATCCCGCTCGGCCTGCCGTGGAACCGAATGAGCGATGTCTTCCCGGATTTGAAGTCCATGACAGGGATCGCAGCCGCGTTCCTGATCGCGGACCTGCTGGGGCGTACGACGATCGCCCTCTGGTTTGACCGATGGAGATTCCGGCAGGTCCAACCCGCGCTGCGGCGATAGGCCTGTCCGCTGCCTCTGACTAGGATCAGCCGGGGGCCCGAGCGCGGGTCCCGGCACGAGCCCTCGAACCGCGGATCCGTTTCGAGCGGGCCGGGCGTAACGGCCTGTCAGCTTCTCGCCCGACCGGCGATTCGCCTCACCCAAACCGAATCTTCCCGCGTGTTTCAGAGGACCTGCCATGAGATCCCCTCGACGCCTCTTCCTCACCTCCGTGCTCGCCTTCGCCGCGAGTCTCGCATTCGGTGCCCGGGCCATGGCCGAGACGGAACCTCTGCCCTCTTGGAAGGACGGGCCTGCCAAACAGGCCATCCTCCAGTTCGTGCACGCCACCACCAACGAGACGAGTCCTGACTTCGTGCCGCCCGAGGAGCGCATCGCCACCTTCGACAACGATGGGACCCTGTGGACCGAGCACCCGATGTACACCCAGCTCGCCTTCGCGCTGGACCGGGTGAAGGCGCTGGCGCCCCAGCACCCGGAGTGGACGGACACGCAGCCCTTCAGCGCCGTGCTCGACAGCGACCTCGAGGCCCTGGGGGCGGCAGGCGAGAAGGGTCTGGTCGAGTTGGTCATGGCCACCCATGCCGGGATGAGCACCGCTGAGTTCGAGGCGGTCGTGAAGGACTGGCTCGCAGAGGCGCGCCATCCGCGCTTCAAACGGCCCTATACCGAGCTGACCTTCAAGCCGATGCTCGAGCTCCTCGCGTATCTGCGCGCCAACGATTTCAAGACCTATATTGTCTCCGGCGGCGGCATCGAGTTCATGCGGCCGATGTCAGAACCGGTCTACGGGGTGCCACCCGAGCAGGTGATCGGCTCCAGCATCGAGACCCAATACGAGATCAGGGACGGCAAGCCGGAGCTGATCCGCCTGCCAAAGATCGACTTCATCGACGACAAGACCGGCAAGCCGGTCGGCATCAACAGGTTCATCGGCCGGCGGCCGATCGCCGCCTTCGGCAACTCCGCCGGAGACCGTGAGATGCTGGAGTGGACGGGCGCCGGGAGCGGCCGACGTCTGATGATGCTGGTCTTCCACGACGACGCCGAGCGCGAGTATGCCTATGGTCCGGCAAACGGCCTGCCGGACACCAAGTTCGGCACCTTCCCGGAATCCCTCATGGCAGAGGCCAAACAAAAGGGCTGGGTCGTGATCAGCATGAAGAACGACTGGGCGCGGGTCTTCGCCTTCGACAAGTAAGAAAGGGCTGCTCCGCACAGAGACAGCTCACTGGTTTCCGAAGAGCCATTCCATCAACCCGGAGATCGATATGAGCAGAAGCACAATCTTGGCCTCGGGGGCGTTCGCCACACTCCTGGTGGCCACCGCCCCGGGCTTCGCGCTGGCCGACGCGAAGCCCAACATCCTCCTGATCGTGGCCGATGACCACGGTTACGGTGACATCGGCGTCTATGGCGGCGGTGAGGGGCGCGGCATGCCCACGCCCAATCTCGACAAGATGGCAGACGAGGGGATGACCTTCTTCGACTTCTATGCCCAGCCGAGCTGCACCCCGGGTCGCGCGGCCATGCAGACGGGCCGAATCCCCAACCGTAGCGGCATGACCACGGTGGCCTTCCAGGGCCAGGGCGGCGGGCTTCCGAAGGCGGAATGGACCCTGGGCTCCGTTCTCAAGCAGGCCGGCTACCAGACCTACTTTACCGGCAAGTGGCACCTCGGCGAGGCCGACTACGCCCTGCCCAACGCCCAGGGCTACGACGAGATGAAGTACGTGGGCCTGTATCACCTGAACGCCTACACCTACGCCGACCCGACGTGGTTCCCCGACATGGATCCCGAGCTGCGGGCCATGTTCGAGAAGGTGACGATCGGCTCGCTGTCGGGCAAGGCGGGCGAGAAGGCGACCGAAGACTTCAAGATCAATGGGCAGTACGTCGATAAGCCCAATGAGAACGTCACGCTCCACGGCGTGAATTATCCCAATGGCGTCGTCGGCATCCCCTTCTTCGACGGCTACGTGGAGAAGGCGGCGATCGAGTTTCTCGAGACGGCGGCGAAGGATCCCAGCACGCCGTTCTTCATCAACGTCAATTTCATGAAGGTTCACCAGCCGAACATGCCGGCGCCCCAGTACGAGCACAAGTCGCTGTCCAAGAGCAAGTATGCCGACTCGATCGTCGAGCTCGACACCCGCGTCGGGCACATCATGGACAAGCTCAAGGAGTTGGGTCTGGACAACAACACCCTGGTTTTCTACACCACCGACAACGGTGCTTGGCAGGACGTCTATCCGGATGCGGGGTACACCCCCTTCCGCGGCACCAAGGGGACGGTGCGCGAGGGCGGCAACCGGGTGCCGGCGATCGCAGTCTGGCCTGGCAAGATCAAGGCCGGTGCGCGCAACCACGACATCGTCGGCGGTCTGGACCTGATGGCCACCTTCTCCTCGGTGGCGGGGATCAAGCTGCCTGAGAAGGACCGCGAAGGCCAGCCGATCATCTTCGACAGCTACGACATCTCGCCGGTGCTGTTCGGAACCGGCAAGGATCCGCGTACCTCGTGGTTCTACTTCACCGAGAACGAGCTCACCCCCGGCGCGGCGCGCGTGGGCAACTACAAGGCCGTCTTCAATCTGCGCGGCGACGATGGCCAGGCCACCGGCGGCCTCGCGGTCGACAGCAACGTCGGCTGGAAGGGCGCGGAGAAGTACGTCGCCACCGTACCTCAGGTCTTCGACCTCTGGGCCGATCCGCAGGAGCGCTATGACATCTTCATGAACAACTACACCGAGCGCACCTGGACCATGGTCACCATCAGCGAGGCGATCAAGGACCTGATGAAGACCTACGTGCAGTATCCGCCGCGCAAGCTGCAGAGCGAGAGCTACTCGGGTCCAATCACGCTCACGCAGTACCAGCGCTTCCAGTGGGTGCGGGACGAGCTGGAGAAAGACGGCGTCAGCATCCCCGTGCCGACCGGTAACTAAGGGACAGCAATCCCTGCTCGCGAGCCCCGACCGGCGCCCAGGGTACCGGCGGGACTCGTTCGAAATTCGTCGCAAGCGACAGGTATTCGTAATGCTCGAGCGTCAAGTCCGCCAGACAGCCTCACATTCTGCGCCCGGCACGGCAGGGATACTGCCGCGTCTCACGGCGGGCATCCTGCTCGCCGTCGCACTGACCGGGTCCGCGGCCGGGGCCGAGGGTGGCGGCGATGCCGCTGCCCAGGCCAACAACCCCTTGGCCAACATGACGGCGCTGAACTTCCAGGACTATTACATCGGCCGGATCACCGACACCGACAAGGACGGCAACCAGTTCTGGGTGCGCTTCGCCAAGCCCTTCACGCTAGCGGGCACCAACTGGCTGATGCGCGCATCCCTGCCGGTCAACACCTTCCCGGTGGCCGGAAACGGTGACCTCGCGACCGGCATCGGTGACCTGAACGTCTTCGCCGCCTATCTCTTCGATACCGGTAACCCGGCGGTGAGCTTCGGCTTCGGTCCCCAGATCACCGCGCCGACCGCCCCGGACGAGCGGCTCGGCTCCGAGAAGTGGTCCGCGGGCTTCGCCAATGTCCTCTTCGACGGTCGGTCGAAGCGGTTACAGTACGGTTATCTGTTGACCTGGCAGGGCAGCTTCGCCGGCAGCGACGACCGCGCCGACGTCAATGCCGGCGCCTTCCAACCCTTTGCCTTCTACCAGCTCGGCAAGGGCCTCTATCTGCGCTCGGCGCCCATCTGGGTCTACAACTTCGAGAACGACGCCTACAGCATGCCCTTAGGTCTAGGTATCGGCCAGGTCATCAAGCGGGACAAGACCGTCTTCAACGTCTTCGTCGAGCCCCAGGCGTCGGTCGCGTACAGAGGCCCGGGTCAGCCCGATTGGCAGATCTTCGCCGGGTTCAATATGCAATTTCTCCAATAGCAGCAAACCTTTATCACGCCCACTCAACACCGCTCGCGGTCCAGGACAGGCGACTCTGGGAAAGTAAGATTCCCAGAACCTTGCCCTTGCATCGGCCGGTTTGGGCAGGCCAACATAGCGTCTCACCTAAGGTCCGCCAAGTCCTGCCAAGCGGTCCTTCGTCTCCCGCCCAATTGAATCTCAGAGCCGCTGTTCCGCGGTCTCCAAGGAGGCACGGAGCAAGCGCCGGCAGGGCATTCTTCGGCCTGACTTAGGGTTGTCGAGCCGGCTGTGCCGAGACGGGGGTGCCTCGATCGACATGCCAGGGCAACCGAATGCCAATCACTGTACGCCTGGCGTAATTTGTTTGATCTCCTAAATTCCGACGCTGACCTGTGAAGAAGGCCCCGGTTGGACGCCAGGCGCCCACGTCCTCCACAAATCGACGCAAGAGCGCGTCGCGGGCTTGAACATTGGGGCAATGCACCTGGAAGGAGCCAGACAGGCTTCTAAATCAACCCCAAGGCCGCCATGGCATGCCCGACCCTCAGGAAACCTGCGATGTTGGCGCCGACCACATAGTTGCCCCGTGCGCAGAACTCCTCACTGGTCTCGTAACAGGTGCGATGGATGTTCGTCATGATTTCCCGCAGGCGCTGCTCCGTATAGTCGAAGGTCCAGGAGTCGCGGCTGGCATTCTGCTGCATCTCCAGCGCACTGGTCGCCACGCCACCCGCATTCGCCGCCTTTCCCGGGCCAAAGGCGATGCCCGCATCCAGGAAGACCTGGATCCCCTCGGGCGTCGTCGGCATGTTGGCGCCCTCCGCCACCGCGATGCACCCCTGCTTGACCAGGACCTCGGCATCCTTCGCGGTCAGCTCGTTCTGCGTGGCGCAGGGCAGCGCGACCTGACATGGCACGGTCCAGACGCTCCCGCCCTCGAGATAGGTCGCGCTCGCCTTCTCCTCGGCATAGACGCGGATCCGCCGCCGCTCGACCTCCTTGATCTGTTTGAGGAGATCCAGGTCGATCCCCGCCTGATCGATCACCGCACCGTTCGAGTCGGAGCAGGCGATGATCCGAGCCCCGAGCGCCATCGCCTTCTCGATCGCATAGATGGCGACGTTGCCCGAGCCGGAAACCACACAGGTCTTCCCCTCGAGCGAATCGCCGCGCACCTTGAGCATTTCCTCGAGGAAGAAGATGGTCCCGTAACCCGTCGCCTCGGTGCGGGCCCGGCTGCCGCCCCAGGCCAGACCCTTCCCGGTGAGGACGCCGGATTCGTAACGGTTGCTGATGCGCTTGTACTGGCCGAACAGATAACCGATCTCGCGATGACCGACACCGATGTCGCCCGCGGGCACGTCGGTGTGCTCTCCGAGATGGCGATAGAGCTCGGTCATGAGACTCTGGCAGAAACGCATGACCTCGGCATCTGACTTACCCTTCGGATCGAAATCGCTGCCTCCCTTGCCGCCGCCGATCGGCAGGCCGGTCAGGGCGTTCTTGAAGATCTGCTCGAAGCCGAGAAACTTGACGATTCCCAGATACACGGAGGGGTGGAACCGCAATCCGCCCTTATAGGGACCGAGCGCGCTGTTGAACTCGACCCTGAAGGCGCGATTGATCTGAACCCGGCCGCTGTCGTCCTGCCAGGGGACACGGAAGATGATCTGACGCTCCGGCTCGCAGATGCGCTGGATGATCTTCTGCTCCGCAAACTCCGGGAACTTGACGAGGACCGGGCCAAGGGTCTCCAAGACCTCCCGCACCGCCTGGTGGAACTCCGTCTCGCCGGGGTTGCGGCGCAAGACATCCTGATAGATCGGCTCAAGTTTTTCATCGAGGCCTGCCACCATGTTGAGCTCCTCCAACGCCTCTGTGCCGGGTCGGTGGCCCGGACAGCCGGCCGCACGCTCGATCTGGACCCGGGTCGGCGGCCCGGACCAGGACCCGTTAGAGCGTCAGGTCGATCCCCGACACCAGTATCCCGGGCAGCAGCGCGCTGTCGGTCGAGCGCCCCTCGTAGGTCTGTGCGGAGAGGATCAGCTCGCGCTCGCGGGTCAGACCTTCCAGGCGGTCGCCGAGCAGGTGATACAGGCTGTCATCGAAGCGCATCACCCGGACCGGGGAGACGATCTCCCCGCGCTCAACCCAGTAGGTCCCGAACCGGGTCATGCCGGTCACCCGACAGTCGTTCGGATCCGACCAGTTGCAGTACCAGAGATTGCCGATCCAGAGGCCGGTATCGAGAAGGCCAAGGACATTCCCGGTCTCGAGTGTTCCGTTGTCAAGCCCGAGCGAGCTCGGGCTGCCGCTCGCGGCATTGACCACCTCGCCATACTCCTTACCCGCACGTGCATCGACCAGACAACCGGAGAAGCCGCCGCCTTCCACCAGGGTCACCCGCGGCGGAATCCGAAACCCCTCGGGGGTGAAGCCGGCCACCAACCCGCGCTCATGCTCCTCGTGAATTCCGACCCCGGGAGCGAAGGCTCGCTCCCCGCGCGCCATACGCAACAGGGGCGTCTGGCTGGTGCGATGGCTCTTGAGGTCGAAACCGCCCCAGGAGAGCAGGTCCATGAGCTCATTGAGGGCGCTGGGCGCGAGATAGGCGCGATAGCGCCCGGGCTCGATCGTCCGCGCCGGGCGCGCCATCAACCCAATGCCGTCGCGCATCGCCTCGACCCGCTGACGCATGACCTCGGGGTTCCACTGGAAGCCACTGTAGGCGCCCTTGACCGCCTTGTCCGCCTCCAGATGACAGCTCCAATCCAGGTTGAAGCTGGCGCTCTCGTGCCAGTGACGGTGTCCGACGGAGCTCGCCACGCCCTCACCGATATCACCGCTTGCCCAGATCCCGACCAGATCCATCCCTGCGGCAGCCTGGACGAGCGAGCCGATCGCCTCGGCTGGGTCGGGGGCTCGGTCGCCGCAGCGACGCCAGCTCTCATCGGGCTCCCTGCAGTAATCGAGGTAGGGATCGGCAGGGACATGCCGCAAGCGGCCGCGCAGACTCGAGAGCAGCTGCTGCGCGCGCGTGAGGTCATGGGACGGCTCCCCGGACAGATCGCAGCTGCCCTCGACCTGCCTCGTGCCTTCAATCAGCGTCAGCGCCAGCGCTGCGGAATGCACATGCCCGGCCTGACGGATCCGGTTGCGGTTGAGGCGCACAAAGTCCGAGACCTCGCTCGACATCCCGCAGAACAGAACCTCAGCGCCGGTCAATCGCGCATTCAAGCGATCGGCGAGAGTGAAAAAGGCGTCGGCGTTCACTCACCACCTCCGAAGACGGACACGTCGCGAAACAGACAGGGCGGCGCCGCATGACCGACGTAAACCGATTGATTGGGCTCGCCCTTGCCGCAGTTGCGCACCCCGCGGACCTCCAGGGTCTCCAGACCGCCGACCCCGTGGAGGCTGCGCCAGAATGTGGCCGAGATCCCGCGGTACCCGGGATTGCGGACCAATCCCCTGAGCTCGCCGTCCTCGATCAACCTGCCAAGCTCGCAGCCGAACTGAAATTTGTTGCGGCTGTCGTCGATCGACCATGAGCGATTGGTGTCCATGAGAACCCCGCGCTCGACCTGTGCGATCAGATCGGCAAGGTTGCCTTCGCCGGGCTCCAGATTGATATTGCCCATCCGATCGATCGGTGGGCGATCCCAGCCGCTGGCGCGCGTGCTTGCGGTCCCCGGCAGACCGGCGCGTGCTTGGGACAAGGGGCCGCCAAGCGGCCGCTCCAGGATGCCGTCCCGAATCAGATACTCGCGACGCGCCGGCGTCCCCTCGTCGTCGGTGACGCCGGAGACCAGCTCTAACGGTACCGTCGGGTCGAACGTGACATTGAGGAGCTCCGAGCCATAGCGATAGCGACCGAACATCCCGGGCGTGACGAAGCTCGTGCCCGCATAGTTGCGCTCATCGCCGAGGATACGATCGAGCTCCAGTGGATGCCCGATGCTTTCGTGGACCTGTAAGACCATCTGACTTGGCAGAAGGATCAGATCCCGGATGTCCTGCGGACATTCCGGGGAGTCGAGGAGTGTGAGCGCTTCCGAGGCCACCCGAGGTGCCTCCTCAAGCAGACGCACGGCAGCGACCCGCTCCAGCCCGCCTTGCTGGGCCCAGTCCGCCCCAGCACCGTGCCGTCGCTGAGTCTGGCTCCCCGCGTTGGCCACGGCGACCAGACCCGGGTGGACGAAGTCCCAGACCTGAGACACGCGTCCCCCGTCACCCGTCACGAGGAGCTGGGCGACCCGCCTGCGCGAGAGCCAGGCGGACCAGTCGACGATCCGCTCGTCCAGCCTCAGGGCCCGATTGGCCGCCTGCAAGAGGTCGAGCTTGTCAGACACCGACATCGAGACCCAGGCCTCCTGGATCGGTGTGCGATAGTCCGCACGGGTGCTGCTTCGTGGAAAGATGTCGGCATCGAACAGGCCGAGTCGGCTATGCACCTCCGCCCAGTCCGCAGCCCGCCGGGTGGCCGCGCGCAGACCCGCGGGGCTGATGTCGCTGGTCGCGCCGTAGCCGATTCCTCCACCTTTCACCAGGGTGACCATGGCCCCGAGAACGGATGCGAGGCGACTCGGCTCGACCACGCCCTGGCGGACCTCGAGATGGTCGAAGTCCTCTTCCACCAGCCGAAGGGTCCAGTAGTCGCAGGCCGGGGCCTGCGTCAGAAATCGATCAGCGATCTCAGAGAGCCGTTCCATGTCAGTGCAACCGCGCAGGAATCAATTGGCAGGACTCTGGGCGAGTGCAGACATTGCTGTCAACCGGGCGGCGGTGACCGGGAGGGTCGATCGCCTGCCGTCACCTCCTCAGGGAGGCGACTTCGCCGCATAGACGGCACGCGGACACCCGGGCAGAAGCCATCCCGAAGATGGACCCTTGGCTGCCCACGGGCTGCGGATGGTCGAGCGCGGGGCACCGCCGGCCAGCAGACGACGGTCGCAGGGCGTAGGCGCGGTCAGCGGCGCGTCGCGCGCTCGATGTAGGCAAGCAGAGGCCCCGCCTCCCGGCGCTTTGCCGGGTCGATGCGGATCGCCTCTTCGAGTGCGGCCCGTGCGAGCTCGTAGCGGGCGCTGTGCAGGTAGGCAACCGCCATCCCGACAAAGGCGGCGGCGTTGTCCGCATCCAGCCTGACCGTCTCGCGAAACCGCTCGATTGCCGCAAGGTAGTCTTGCTGCATGAGGAGCGCACCGCCAAGGCGCAGTCGGGCCAAGGCGGACAACGGGTCGAGGGTCACCGCTTCCTGCAGGACAGCCGCGGCGGCCTCGATGTCACCGGCGCGCAGTTTGGCCTCGCCGTCTCTGACCAATGCGCTGGCGTCCGCGGCAAAGAGGTTCAAGGGAAACAGCAGGAGCAGCGCGAGGGGTAAGCGGATCAGGTGCATTGATGCTCCCCGGCAATCGGAGTCGGTTGAGACTGACGCAGCGTGTCCCGACTCGGCGCTTCATCGACCGGGTTCGGCTGGAGACGGCGCGCTTCACTCGCGGATCAGGTGAGTTGCCCCCCCCACGCGAGTCGAGGAGCGGAGGGCTCGCCCGGACCGCGGCCGGGAGGCAAACGCCCCCGGCCGCGCCGGTCGAGGATCAGGCTACTTCAGGGAGCCCTTGCCGTAGCGGGCCTCGAATCCCTTGCGCACGACCTCCAGCTGCTCTTTGCTCATACCGTTGAAGTACCAGTCGTGCCCCTCGATGGGCGCGAAGTGCTCCTTCAGCATGGCAACGGCGAATTCCTCGTTTCCGTCCTTCTCGCGCACCACGTCCTTGAGCTCGGGGATCCACTTGAAGTAGGTGTGCTGAGCGACCTCGTACATCCCGTGCCACCAGGTGTAGTCAGGTCCGCTCATGGAAGCACCGTGTCGGGCACGCCGGCCCTCGTGATGCCAGATCTCCCACCAGGTCCATTCGATCTTGTCGTCGAAGGGCGCCGGCGTGATGTACCCACCGTCCTTCAGTCGATCCATGACCGCAGCGATCGGCTTGGCGAATTTGTCGTTATAGAGGTCTACGACGTCGTCGAACTGCTTGTAGTGGCCCTCGATCACGTTGGTGGCGTGACACCCGAAGCAGACCTTCTCCATCTTGGCGCGGCGATCCTTCCAGGTGAGCACCTCGATCACTGTCGAGCCCTTGGCCTCGTCGCCGACCTTGGGAATCTCCTTTCCCTCGGGGACGTCGAACTCCTGTCCGCTCTCCAGCTTCACCAGGTTGATCTTGGTCGAGATCGGGGGACGCAGGGTCCAGGAGATGCGCTCGCCGACATTGTGGGTCTTCTCGATCCCCGGGCCGGCACTCATGTGACACGTCGAGCAGGTCGGCGCGGCCGAGTAGTCGACACCCGCAACCCACTTGTCAGATTCAAGGTTCATCTCGTCCGTCTTGGCCCGGTAGATGATCCCGTGCTTGGATTCGTTATAGACCTCGATCTGGGGATGGTCGGGTCCGACATGGCATTTGCCGCAGGTGTCGGGCGTGCGCGCCTGGGCGCGGGAGAACCGATGCCGACCATGGCAGGCCGTGCAGGATCCGAGGCTGCCGTCCGGGTTGATTCGGCCGATCCCGGTGTTGGGCCAAGTCCCCGGGGTCGGGCGCCCCCGGTTCTTGCCTTCGGTGAAGAACTCGAGCTTTGCGCCATGGCACTGCTTACAGCCGGCGTTGACCGCAGCGGGCCCCCCGATCACCTCCCCGAGCAGATTGTCCAACGAGCCGAGGATCTCCCCACCCTTGGCATGATGGGATCCATCCATCTCTTCGAACTCGGTCTGATGACAGGTCGAGCAGTTCTTCGGCGTCACCACGACGGAGATGAACGCGCCCTCGTGCTTGAACGCATCGATCGCGCCTTCTTCGCGCTGATGACAGTCGAGACAGTTCACGCCGGACTGACCGTGCGCGCTGTGATTCCATTCCCAGTAGAGTCCGGGGCTCTCGGTCATATGACAATCTACGCACTCTTCGCCGCGTGGATCGCCCCAGTCGACCCCTGCCTGCCCGGCCGGACGCGCCGCGTCGGCCGTCGCGGCAAGGGTGAGGAGCCCAAAGGCGAGACTTAGCCGCGCCAGGCCCGTGGGACTCGGTCCGCGAGGATGTTGCTTCATGATGCACTCCGGAGCGTTCGTGGTAGATCCCCTCCTGGGTAAACAATCGGCGCGTGATCTACCTGGGGGCACCCACCGGGGCCGACGGCTCGAACGGATTCTGCGCCAACGAGGCCGATCGACCCACATCCGTCCCTGTCAGTCCGGACGATGCGGATACCCGGCACCGCCAGCCTTGATACAGGTCAATTTTCTCCGACGACGGCCGGAACATTGATCTTTGTCAATGAAAGAGAGGCATCTCTGCCTGCCTGCGAGGTGTCGGCATCAGAGCCGGAGTCGCGCCGGCAGTTGGGATGAGCGGGCCCGCGAGGTGTCGGAGCCACCCCTCTGGAGGACCGAGCAGGGAATTGGCGCAGGCCTCCGCGAGGCTTGTTCTGGATCGAGGCCCGTCCAGGGCCGATCGTCCATCGTGGGATGCAAGCCATCGCGACCGAGGGCTCGACGCTGAGCGTGCGGGGCTCGTGCTCCCGTTCCCCGCGGGGTCATACGCACGCCCCGACGAGTCGCGTCTGCAGGCCCTGGGGTCGCGGTTGGATGAGGTGACGCGCCGCCTGGAGCGACTGCAATCCCAGGCGGTCGCCCACGCGCCCGACGCCGCACGGCGCTCGGATGGCGCGATCCAAAGGATCGTCAGTGCGAGTCTTCGCGACGCCCGGTTCGACGTCACCCATCAGAGCCTGGCCGCCGCCGTCCGCGGCATCAGCGTCACGGCGCGCTGAGCTCCGGACCGCCGGGCTCGCCTCACGATCAGCCTGAGCCTCGAAGCGGGAATGTCTTGCCGTTGATCGTCACAAGGCCGTCCCCGAGCCGAAAGGCCGAGAACAGCCGTCCACCGTGCCTCGACACCCAGCCGTCGCGGATCCATGCCTCGAGAAGCGCCCGTGCATCATGCGCTGAAGCTGTCGGAGCAGAGACCGGCCGAGCACCATCGTCCGGCATCCGCTCAAGCCAGCTCAGGGCGGCGTCCTCGGGGAGCTCGACCTCGCCCTCGGCCCGCAGCATCACCAGCCATGCCGCGGCATCCCATCGATGCCGGCTCGGCGAGTCGGCGAGGGGCTCCAGGCGCAGGTCAAGCCGGCCGGTGGCCGGGCCGTGCGGAGTCTGGACCCGCATCGGGTCGATACCAAGGCGCGCACCGCAGGCAGCAAATCGGGGCATGAGGCTTGCGATCAGGCCTGCCATCACCAGACCACGCATTTCTTCGGAAACACGACCCGAGCCGAGCATGCGCAGCCCTTCCACCAGATCATCGACCGCGGAGGCATCCACCTGCTCTGCGGCAAGCCGAATCTCCGACGGCCCGTAGGTTCCTCGGCCGGCACGTGTCCGGCTGGCGGAGAGCGCCAGGCGCAGATCCAGAAGACCGTCCCGAGCCTGCTGGGCGGCCGTGATCGAGATCCCGTCGACCTGCAGGCCGGACGGCGCGGTCGCAGCGGGCGCCACCTCAGTCGCGACCGTCGCAACGATCCGTCCCGTCGCGACATCGAGTGCCCCGGTCCCGCGATAAGAGTCTGCCCCGTCCCGCGTCAGGTCGGCTGTGAGCCGAAGGCCGGATAAGCTGGCGCGTGGACCCGTCGCATCCAGCAATTCGATCGCGGGCAGGGAAAGCCATGTCGAGATGGACCGCCGATGCGAGTCCAGTCGCACCCGCGCGCTGAGCTCGGCATACCGAATCCGAGCGGCATCCACCGCGAGCCGAATCTCTCCGGGCGGCGCATGGACCCGGGCCAGGCCAGCGCCGTCGATCGAGAGATCCGTCGTCACCAGCAACGGCGGCAGTCCCACGGGGAAACCCGTGACCTCGACACGTGTGTGCACGCGTCCCGGCGCCGGGGGGAAACCGCCCGAGAACCAGGCCCACGGCCCTTGGTCGATCCGACTCTCGAGGCGGATTCGCATGGACGCCTGCCGGGAAGAGAACGCAGCAGCGGGGCGCACCAGCAACTCCAGCCCGGCATCGGAGCCGAACCAGCCCCGTCGGTAATCGCTCCGCAGGACCTCGGCGTTCGGCGCCCGACCCAACAGACCGCCCAGCAGATCTTGATAGCCGGCCTGGACGAGATGCCCCACGGCCATCGGCCCCAGGACGAGGACGCCCGCAACGGCGAGGATCGACCCGCCGAAGGCGCGGCTCACGCGGCACCAATCCCCTGATGACGCTCCTGCATCACTTCCGCCGGCGAGGTGGTCGCGGCGCCGGGACTCGCGCGGTCGGGGAAGCAGCGGGACAAGGCGTCTCGTACCGAGGTCAGGATGCCAGGGGCGTCCAGACCGCAGGCCGCCAGCTGCTGGGCGTGCTCGGCGTGCTCGACATACCGGTCCGGAAGACCAAGGTGCACGCAAGGCAACGTCAGCCCTTGACTCGACAGCCACTCGGCCACGCCGCTCCCGGCGCCGCCTGCGATACTGTTCTCCTCGATGGTCACCAAGAGCTCGTGGCCTTCCGCGAGCTCGCGGACAAGTGCGCCGTCGAGCGGCTTGACGAACCGCATGTTGGCCACGGTTGCGCCCAGTCCTTCCGCCGCCGCCAAGGCCGGCGCCACCATGCTTCCGAAGGCGAGCAAAGCCACCTGGCGGCCGCGGCGGACCACTTCACCGCAGCCGATCGGCAAGACCGGTGCATCAGGATCGATCGCGACACCAAGCCCGCTGCCGCGGGGATAACGCACCATCGCGGGCCCGGGATACTCGTAGGCAGTCCTCAACATTCTGCGGCATTCGTTCTCGTCAGACGGCGCCATGATGACCAGCCGAGGGAGAGGCCGACCGAAGCTCAGATCGAAGCTGCCGGCATGGGTGGGTCCATCGGCGCCCACGAGGCCCCCGCGATCCACCGCGAAGGTGACGTCCAGGTCCTGGAGACAGACGTCATGGACCAGCTGGTCATAGGCGCGTTGCAGGAAGCTCGAGTAGATCGCCACCACCGGCTTGAGTCCCTCGCAGGCCATGCCGGCGGCCAAGGTGACCGCATGCTGCTCGGCGATCCCGACGTCGTAGTAGCGCTCCGGGAAGCGCTTTGAGAAGACCGTGAGACCGGACCCTTCGCACATCGCCGGCGTAATACCGACCAGACGCGGATCCTTCTCGGCGGTATCGCAGAGCCAGCCGCCGAAGACCTGGGTGTAGGTCGGGCCCTTCGAACCACCCTTGCGGAGCTCGCCGGTGCGGCGGTCGAACGGGGTGACACCGTGATAGGTGACGGGATGGCCCTCGGCAGGCTCGTAGCCATGACCCTTCTGGGTCACCACATGCAGGAAACGCTGACCGCACATCTCCTTGATGTTGCGTAGCGTCTTCACCACCGCGTGCACATCGTGACCGTCGATGGGCCCGATGTAGTTGAACCCCAGCTCCTCGAACAGGGTACTGGGCATCAACATCCCCTTCATGTGCTCTTCCCAGCGGCCCACCAGATGGCGCAGCTGCGGCATCCCCCGCAGGGCGCTCTTACTCCCCTCGCGCATGGTGGTGTAGAACTTTCCGGACAGGAGGCGGGCGAGATGATTGGTGATCGCGCCGACCGGGGGTGAGATGGACATCTCGTTGTCGTTCAGGATCACCGTCAGATCGACGTCCATTGAGCCGGCATGGTTCAGCGCCTCGAAGGCCATGCCGGCACTCAGCGCACCGTCGCCGATGACTGCGACCACGTTCCGGCGCTCGCCGCGCTGCATGGCAGCCAAGGACATGCCAAGCGCCGCGCTGATCGAAGTGCTGGAATGGCCGACGCCGAAACAGTCGTATTCGCTCTCACTGCGTTTCGGAAAGCCGGACAGCCCGTCTTGCTGGCGCAGAGTCCGCATGCGCTCACGCCGACCCGTGAGGATCTTGTGCGGGTAGGCCTGATGACCGACGTCCCAGATCAGGCGGTCCTCCGGCGTATCGAAAACATAATGCAGGCCGATGGTCAGCTCGACCACGCCGAGTCCGGCTGCGAGATGACCTCCGGTCTGAGCGACGGTGTCGACCAGGAAACTGCGAAGCTCGTTCGCAACCGCGGCCAACTGATGCTCGGGCAATGCCCGGAGGTCCGCGGGAGAGTCGATGGATGCGAGTAACGGATGCCGGTGCAGGGTGGGGCCGGAAAAACTCGAGGGACGATCGGGCATGTTCAGCATTCGCACAGGTCGGGGACGGTCGGTTAGTTTAGACGAATCGCTCCGCGGTTGCGCAAGCCGAAGACACGTCGATGCCCATGCCGAGCGCAGCAAGCCCGGCTTCAGGACCCAACGATCGGGCCGTCTCGAAGTAGCGCCTGACTGACTCCCGGTCCGACGCGAGCTTGAAGGTCTGGGCCTCGATCCAAGGCTGCTCCTCGCGCAGGGTCTCGAGAAAGCGCATGGCCTCTGCCCAGTGCGGACCCATCCTTCGTTCGAGACATCAATCTGGGCCTATGCCCCGCCTGCCGGAGTAAAGACCGGCGGCGCGATCAGCGCGGCCTCCGTCAGGACGAACTCTCGAAAGGCGTTGGCCGCCGGTGAGAGGCGCTTGCCGCGGCGATAGACGAGGTGCCACTGCCGACGGTCAGGGAATCCCTCGACATCCAAGGTGACCAGACGCCGGGTCTCGAGCTCGAGCTCGATCGTATGCAGGGAGACCACACTGAGGCCGAGACCCGACCGGACCGCCTGCTTCACGGCCTCGTTGCGAGTCATCTGCATCCCGGGCCGGATGGTCAGACCGCGCTCACTGAAGAACCGCTCCATCGTCTGGCGGGTGCCTGAGCCGGGCTCGCGCATCACGAAGACCTCCTCGGCCAGGCGGGTCAACGGGATCGCGCGCTCACGCGCCAGTGCATGATCCGGCGGCGCGATCACGACCAACGGGTTCTCCATGAACGCCTCGGATTCGACCTGCACATCGGTCGGGGGGATCCCCATCAGCACCAGGTCCACGGCGTTGTCCTCGAGCAGACGCACCAACCGTTCGCGATTGGTCACGTCGAGCTGAAGGCCGATGCCCGGATAGCGCCGATGGTAGATCGCGAGCAGGCGCGGGGCGAAATAGTTCACCGTGCTTGCCACGGCCAAGTGGAGTCGGCCGCGATTGACCCCCTTCAGGGACTCCAGGACCTCCTGCATCTCCTGCAACAACCGATTGACGCTGCGACTGTACTCGTGCAGCTCGCGACCCGCCTCGGTCAGGAGGATGCGGTTGCCGAGGCGCTCGAACAATGGCAGGCCCGCCTCCTCCTCGAGTTGGCGAACCTGCATCGACACCGCGGGTTGACTGAGGTGGAGCTCTTCGGCGGCGCGCGTGTAGCTCAGCTGACGCGCGACCGCCTCGAACACCCTGAGCTGTCGCAGAGAGACATGCACGGATGGGCACCTCTTATCTGACCCCGGGCTCGCCCCCGAAACGTCGTTGAACCGCGAACGGGCAATGGACGCATAGACATCAGGCTATGCTTATGCGCAATATAAGCAATATTTACTAGAAATTATAGGGTTGTTGCCTATAATGCGCGCCCAGGTTCCCAGAGCTAAGCGCGCCACACGGGGCCCCAGAAGACGAGCCGGTCCGGACCGATCCTTCACCTTCTCAACTGAGGACAAGCGACAATGGCAAAGACCTATAACGCGGGCGTCAAAGAGTATCGTGAGACCTACTGGATGCCGGAATACAGGCCCAAGGACACCGACCTACTGGCGTGCTTCAAGATCACACCTCAGCCGGGCGTCCCGCGTGAAGAGGCCGCGGCGGCCGTCGCCGCCGAGTCGTCCACCGGCACCTGGACGACGGTCTGGACCGACCTCCTGACCGACATGGATCACTACAAGGGCCGCGCCTATGCCGTCGAGGACGTCCCTGGCAACGACGAGGCCTTCTACGCCTTCATCGCCTATCCGATCGATCTGTTCGAGGAAGGCTCCGTCGTCAACGTCTTCACCTCACTGGTCGGCAACGTCTTTGGTTTCAAAGCAGTGCGCGCCCTGCGCCTCGAGGACGTCCGCTTCCCGATCGCCTATGTCATGACCTGCAACGGCCCGCCCCACGGCATCCAGGTCGAACGCGACATCATGAACAAGTACGGTCGTCCCCTGCTCGGCTGCACCATCAAGCCCAAGCTCGGCCTGTCGGCGAAGAACTATGGTCGCGCCGTTTACGAGTGTCTGCGTGGCGGCCTTGACTTCACCAAGGACGACGAGAACGTCAACTCCCAGCCCTTCATGCGCTGGCGTCAACGTTTCGACTTCGTCATGGATGCGATCGACAAAGCAGAGCGCGAGACCGGCGAGCGCAAGGGCCACTACCTCAACGTCACCTCCCCGACTCCGGACGAGATGTTCAAGCGTGCCGAGTACGCCAAGGAGATCGGCGCACCCATCATCATGCACGACTACATCACCGGCGGGTTCTGCGCAAACACGGGTCTCGCCCAGTGGTGCCGTGACAACGGCGTGCTCCTGCATATCCACCGGGCCATGCACGCCGTGCTCGACCGCAACCCGAACCACGGCATCCATTTCCGCGTGCTGACCAAGATCCTGCGCCTGTCCGGCGGCGATCACCTGCACACCGGCACCGTCGTCGGCAAGCTCGAAGGGGATCGCGAGTCGACCATCGGCTGGATCGACCTGCTGCGTGACTCCTACGTCAAGGAAGACCGCTCGCGCGGCATCTTCTTCGATCAGGACTGGGGCGCCATGCCCGGCGCCTTCGCGGTGGCATCCGGCGGTATCCACGTCTGGCACATGCCGGCCCTGGTGACCATCTTCGGCGACGATGCCGTCCTGCAATTCGGCGGGGGCACCCTCGGCCATCCCTGGGGCAATGCGGCGGGTGCCGCGGCGAATCGGGTCGCGCTCGAGGCGTGCGTTCAGGCCCGCAACGAAGGTGTCGCGATTGAGAAAGAGGGCAAGGAGGTGCTCACGAACGCCGCCAAGCACAGCCCCGAGCTCAAGATCGCCATGGAGACCTGGAAAGAGATCAAGTTCGAGTTCGACACCGTCGACAAGCTCGACGTGTCGCACAAGTAAACGGCCGGCCTCTTGTCGCCAGCCCCCGGCAGGCCGTGCGTAAGCCGCACGCCCATCGGGCGTCGGGGGCTGGCTGGAGGCTGACGGCCTTCAGCCGTGACCATTTTCCCAACCGCTTCTCTCCACGAGCAACGAGTCGGAGTCACACCCAATGAGCACCATGCAGGACTATCAATCCAGTCTCGACGATCCGAGCAGCCGCAAGTTCGAGACCTTCTCATACCTCCCAGAGATGGACCAGGCGCGTATCCGCAAGCAGGTGGAGTACATTGTCGCGAAGGGCTGGAACCCGGCGATCGAGCACACCGAGCCGGAAAACGCATTCGACCATTACTGGTACATGTGGAAGCTGCCGATGTTCGGCGAGACCGACGTGGACACCGTCCTGGCCGAGGCCGAGGCCTGTCACAAGGCGCACCCGGACAATCACGTGCGCCTAGTCGGATATGACAACTACGCGCAATCCAAGGGCGCCGAGATGGTGGTGTTCCGCGGCAAGGCCGTCTGAAGACGGATCGCCCCGTCCCTGGCATCTCAGCGAGGTGGCAGGGACGGGGCGAATGTGATCGGGCTCCCGACTCGCCAGGGAAGCCGCAGATCGGGTCGCCCAAGGCATGAATCCGGCGGGTCCGGGACCCCGATCGTGACGCCACTCCAGAAGGTGGACGGGAATATCGCCCAGGTTGGGCCGGAGCACGAGGCCCAACCTCGCGGCATCGCGATCCGCCTGATTGTGGGTCGTGCGAGCTCCGCCCAACCGACTTCCCGAGGAATCGGCGCGAATGCGCATCGATTCGCGGCGGAGACCCAGCTCTTCTTTGCGGCCTTCGCGCCTGGGCGGCTCAGCGTCTCCGCTCGTAACCAGGCTGCACCATCCAATCGGGATCCCACATCATGACCGACGTCGACCGCGACCAATATCTGATCAAGGACGAGCCGTACTACCACCCGGTTCACAACGAGGTCGCGATGTACGAGGCGGCCTACGAGGCCCGTATGCCGGTCATGCTCAAGGGGCCGACCGGCTGCGGCAAGTCGCGTTTCGTCGAGTACATGGCCTGGAAGCTCGGCAAGCCGTTGATCACGGTCGCCTGTAACGAGGACATGACCGCCTCGGACCTGGTCGGGCGGTTCCTGCTCGACATCAACGGGACCAAGTGGCAGGACGGCCCACTCACCGTCGCGGCGCGCATCGGCGCCATCTGCTATCTCGACGAGGTGGTCGAGGCCCGTCAGGACACGACGGTCGTCATTCACCCGCTCACCGACCATCGCCGCCAACTCCCCTTGGAGAAGAAGGGCGAGCTGGTCCAGGCGCATCCGAATTTTCAGATCGTCATCTCGTACAACCCGGGCTACCAGAGCCTGATGAAAGATCTCAAGCAGTCCACCAAGCAGCGTTTCGGCGCCATGGATTTTGACTACCCCTCGACTGAGATCGAGACCGAGATCGTCGCCCACGAGGGCCAGGTCGACAAGGCGACCGCGGAGCGACTCGTGCAGGTCGCGCAGCGCAGTCGCAACCTCAAGGGCCACGGGCTCGAAGAAGGCATGTCCACCCGGCTACTGGTCTATGCCGCCCAGCTCATCGGCAAGGGCATCGACCCGCAATCCGCCTGCCGCATGGCCCTCGTGCGCCCCCTGACCGACGACCCGGACATGCGCGATACGCTGGATGCGGCAGTCAACACCTATTTCTGAGCCACGGGTTTCGGAACCGCAGAAGGCGCAATCGACGATCCGACTTGGTGCCTGATACGTGGCTAGAGCGACTGCGACAAGGTTTCACCGGGTCATTCGATCACTGTGGGCCCTTTGCGCCTGCGCGGTTCAACATTCATGATCGACTTCAACGAATCTCTCTCCTGCCTGCCCTTCGAGCCGGATCACCCGCATACCCAGGCGCTGGAGGCAAGCTACCACGAGGCGGCGCGGGTGATGTCACCGCGCGGTTTGGAGCACTATCTGACCGGCATCAAAGCGATGTGCGGGCTCAACAAGGGCGCCGATCTGGTCTTGACCTACGTGCAGGAGATGCCCGGGGTCGCCAAGGAAGTGGGCGAGGATGTCATCCCGGATGTGGTGAGTGCCTTGATGAAGCTCGCCTCCCATACCTCCGGTACGGTGGTGGCACTGATCATGGCCAGTATGCCGCTGGCGGCTGGCCGACTGGGCGACGCCGAGGTACTGCGCGGCTATCTGAACCTCCTGCACCAGTTGGCCGGCAAGTCCCCACGCGGTCTGCGGCCGATGATGGAGAACATCGATGAGCTTCTCTCCAAGCTGACCCTGGGGGGACTGCGCCGCTGGGCACTCTGGGGTGCCCAGGCCCACGCCCGCGACCTGGACGGGCAGATGGCCTACTTCGGGCTCCAGACCGAGTCCTCGCGGGCCGTCTTGCAGAAGGAACGCCGCGGCACCCTGTTCGTCGACAACCAACGCAAGCTCAACTTCTATCTCCGCGCGCTCTGGGCCCGTGCCTTCTTCATGCGCCCGACGTCGGGCGACTATGAGTCGCGTCAGGGGCTACGGCCCTTCATCGCCGACTTCCAGATCCATCTGCCGGACGCCTTCGACAGCTTCCGCGGCATCTCCGGGCTCGAGACCTATCGCGCCGCCGCCGCCCATTGCGCGGCCCACATGGTCTACGGGACTCGCCCGATCAGCGCCCAGCAATTGATGCCGGCTCAGATGAAGCTCATCGAGCTGTTCGAGGACGCCCGCATCGAGGCACTCGCGATTCGCGACTTCCCCGGCCTCAGGAAGCTCTGGCTGTCCTTCTTCACCGCACCGCTGGGGCCGCTCGACGATGCCGTCGAGCTCCATCCGATGATGGACCTGATGCTGCGACTGGCCTGGGCTCTCCTGGATCCGGGTCACCGCGACGGGCATCCCCTGATCGACGACACCGCCGGGTCCTTCCGCAAGGCGTTGGCCGAGCGCGCCGACGACAACCGCATCAGCTGGGACGCAGGGGTGTCCTTCTATAACCAGGTCATCCGCACCGCCGCGCTCCCCAACCTGCGTATCCTAGAGGGTTGGCCGATCCCCTATCGGGACGACAACCGCTATGTCTGGAACTGCGGCGAGAATCCGTTCCTGACCCGCGGGGTGGACTATCTCCCGGCCTCGCGGCAGCAGGTGCGCAAGTACGTCTCCGCCGTGGAGATGGCCAACGAGGTCGATGTCGAGACCGCCGGAGACGACGCGCAGGAGATCTGGGTCTGCGCCACCGAATTCTTCCCCTACGAGGACGAAGGCGTCTCCTTCAACACGATGGAGGGCAAGGAGCCGGTCTCGGATCCCTACCACTACCCGGAATGGGACTATCAGGCCCAGCTCTTCCGCCCCGACTGGGCCACCGTCATCGAGCGGCGTCAGGGCCGCGGCGACCCGGCGCTGATGGACGAGATCCTGACCAAGCACAAGCCGGTCGCCAGCCGCATCCGCCGCCTGATCGACGCCTTGCAGCCCCAGGGCATCGTGCGCCGGCGCGGTTACGAGGAGGGTGAGGAGCTGGATCTCAACGCGGCCGTCCGCGCCATGATCGATGTGCGCCGCGGGACCATGCCGGATCCCCGGATCAACATCCGGATCACGCGCCACATCCGCGACCTGGCCATCGTGGTTCTGATGGACCTCTCCGAGTCAACCAACGAAAAGGTCGGGGTCAAGAACGACGACCCGGATTACGACGCGGCACCGAGCATCCTCAGCCTGACTCGCGAGGCCACCGGACTCCTCGCCTGGGCGATCGACGCCATCGGCGACCGCTTTGCCGTGCACGGGTTCGCCTCAGACGGTCGCCACGACGTCCAATACTATCGGTTCAAGGACTTCGAGCAGCCCTATGACGATTCGGCGAAGTCACGGATGGCCGGCATGAAGGGCGGTCTTTCGACCCGCATGGGCGCTGCCATGCGACATGCCGGCTGGCACCTGACTCGCCAACCGGCCGAGAAGCGACTGGTCCTGGTCATCACGGATGGCGAGCCCGCTGACATCGACGAGCGCGACCCTCAGTATCTGCGTCACGACACGAAAAAAGCCGCAGAGGAACTGCGGATGCGGGGCATCCACAGCTACTGCCTCACACTCGACCCCCAGGCAGATCGCTATGTCGCGCGGATCTTCGGTGAGAACCAATACGCCATCGTGGACCACGTCGAGCGTCTGCCCGAGCGACTGCCGGCGGTCTTCGCAGCACTCACCGGCTAAGCAGCCAGGTCAGGCCCGGACGCTGCCGCGTAAACGCGGCTCCAGCCTCTCGGCAAAGGAAACCATCGCATCCGCCGCCTGCCCCAGGTTTTGCTCCCAGGTGCGGCCGGACCCTCTGCGCGGCTTGAAGCGATGCTCGCCGTCCGCCATCCACGCGAGCTCGACCGCCGGACTCAACGCGTATGCTGAGACCTCATCCCGGCTGCCGAACGGATCGCGCTCACCCTGGCAGATCAGGGTCGGCGTGCGAAGCGCCGCCAGATGGTCGGCACGCGAGCGCTCCTGTCGGCCGGGCGGATGGAACGGAAAGCCAAGGCAGACGAGCTCGCCTCGATTGGATCAGTCATCCCCACCCCCCACTCATGCACCGCAGATGCCGCGAACCGACGGAACCCTCATGCAAGCCATCTTCTACGCGAAGCTCTATCTTCTCACTGTTCCGGTCTTCTTCAGCGTCGACCTCCTGTGGCTGGGGATAATCGCGAAAGGCTTCTATCGCGACAACCTCGCCCATCACCTCAGTGCGACAGTGAGCTGGACCGCCGCGCTGAGCTTCTACCTGATCTATATCGCCGGCATCCTCTATTTTGCCGTGGCGCCCGCACTCGCCCAGGACTCCCTCGGTCGGGCCCTGATCAATGGCGCGCTCTTCGGCTTCTTCACCTACATCACCTACGAACTGACCAACATGGCGACGCTGGCTGACTGGCCGCTGAAGGTGGTCGTCGTCGATACGCTCTGGGGCGTCGCCCTGTGCGCTAGCGTCGCCGCCGGAAGCTTCATGATCGGCCGCTGGCTGAGCGGCACCTGAGCGAGGGCCGGCCCGGCGCATCGAGGCGTTCGACCGGCTTGCAGCCCGACGGACGCGACCTCGGCGCGCCGCAGGAGCCGCCAATCCGATCCGCGCCTCCTGACGGCGCCATCACATGGCATCACTCCTTGTCGCCGCGGAACATCTGCATTGGGTTGGGCATCATCTTCATCGGGTTCATGCCGCCTTCCCGGCGATTCTCATCGGGACCATAATCAGGCCCGTAGCCCGGGCCGTAACCGGGACCGTACCCACCTCCGTAGCCCGGACCAGCACCTTGGCCGTATCCCGGCGACGGTCCGGATGGCGGGTAGCCCTCCCCGTAACCGGGACCGTAGCCCGGACCAGCACCTTGGCCGTATCCCGGCGACGGTCCGGATGGCGGGTAGCCCTCCCCGTAACCGGGACCGTAGCCCGGACCAACGCCTTGGCCGTATCCCGGCGCCGGTCCGGATGGGGGATAGCCCTCCCCGTAACCAGGTCCGTACCCCGGCGGCACTCCATAGCCGGGGGCGCCCCCGTAGCCGGCGGGCGGCATCGGCGCTCCGCCCATCGCGGGGTCGCTGTACCCGCCGGGCGCGGGTCCGTAGCCCGGTCCTCCGCCATACCCCGGCGCCGACCCGAACCCGGACCCGCCCGGGGGGTATCCCTGGGGAGGCGGATAATCGCGGCGCTCGTCGTCTTTGCCGCCCATCCACTTGGAGGGGTTCATCATGTCGCCCATGTCCAGGGCCAGCACGGGTCCGGTCAGGGCGAGACTGGCCAGCACGGCCGTCGATACTGTGTTGATGGTTTTCATCGTGCTCGATGCGGTCCTCTGTTTCGTCAATATGATGTCTTCGGACGTACCGCCCGCGTCGCGACTGCATTGGCAAACCGAGCGCAGGCACTCGCGCGATACGTCACCGCGACAGTATACCTGTCACCTATGGTTTGTCCGCCGCGGCGCGATGCCGGTCGGTCAGCCGTCCCGAGCAGAGCCGATGCAACGGCGCAGGATCACCACCTTGAGATCCAGGAGACTCCGGCAAGCGCTCAGCGTCGACGCATCGACACACACGGCCGGCCCGGCGTCCGTCACCCGCAGGACCGCCGGAAGCTCAACGGCCAGAGCCGGGTATCGGCGACGGAGCTCGTCGCGATGCAGAAACTCGCAGTCCGCCTCGAGGGAGGCGATGAACTCGCGCCATTCAGCCCGCTCCGTCAGCAGACCATGGGTGAGGGCGCAGAGCCCGCAGGCGTAGGTGCCGGGCGAGAAGAGCTTGTGACCGATATCGGCCAGGGCATTGAACAAACCGCTGTCGGCATTGTAGGCGAACAGGAGGCGCAGGGGCCGAGCCCCCGCAGCAGCGCGGCTCCCCTCGCCCCGCCGCGCGGTGCCGGCCCCGGGATCGAACCGGTTGCCGCTCACCCGTCGCCTCGCGCTTCGGTCCGGGCGCCGAGGTGCTCCTCGACCAGCATCCGCAAGGTCGACAGGGCGGACGCCAGCACCGGCGACTCACTCTCGGTCGGGTAGACCACGTAGGCGGGCAGCGAAAACCGCGGGCTCTCGGCGACCGGGTGCAGGCAACCCGCCCGCAGATAAGGCGCGGCCACCCGATCCGGAACGAAGCAGCTTCCGCCGTTGGCAAGGATCAGCTGCAGACCGAGCCAGCCGATATTGGCCGTTTGGGCCGGCCGCTCCAGTTCGGGGTAGACCTTGCGGTGCTGGGCGTAAAAGGTCGGCCCCCAGTCGATGTAGACGTAGCCGTCGTCTAGCCCGGCACGCCCGGGATCACTCGTGACCAGCACCAGAGTCTCTTCGAAAAGATGCTCGATCTGCACGCCCGCGCTGTGTTGGGGCGTGTACATCAAGGCCAGGTCCAAGGTCCCTTCGACGATGCGCCGCATCAGATCCTCCTCGAAGCCGATCTCGCTGCTCAGCGAGACATCCGGCGCCTGCTCACGCATCCGCCGCGCCCAGCGCGGCAGGAAGCCGTCCCATAGCGCGATCCGCGCCCCGACGGTGATGCGGGCGCGGAACCGGCTCGGCAGGCCGACGTCATGCCGCGCCTGCTCGAGCGTGAGCACCAGGGTCTTGGCGTGCCGGAGGAAGCGGCGCCCCTCAGACGTGAGCGTGGCGCCCGAGCGGTTGCGCACGAACAGACGGGCGTTGAGGTCCCGTTCCAGGCCCTGGATACGTACGCTCACCGTGGACTGGGTGACATGCACCCGCTTGGCCGCCTCCAGAAAGCTGCCATGCGCCGCGACCGCCAGAAAGGTTTTGACCTGATCGATATCCATCCTGACTTATATTGGTATAGTCGATATCAAACGACAATAAATTTCGTTTGTCTCGACACGAGGGGCACCTTAAGTTGAGCCTAGGAGTCAAGGTCAACGGACCCTTACGTGTCCTGAGTTTGGGAGAACAGAGAATGATTGAGGTCAGGGTATCGATGAAGGTGACACACGAGCCGCTCAAGCGCACGCCCGTTGTCCTCAGGCTCGACGCGGATGGCTCGGAGACGTCGGCCGTGCTGACCGACCGCAACGGGTCGGCGAGCTTCGATCTGCCACCCACCAGCGGCAAGGTGCTGGTGTCGGGAGTGGAGCGTTATCACGGCCGCCTCGACGGTGCCATTGTGATCGAGCTGTGGTCCATCACCCAGTCCGAGCAGAGCTCGAAGGGGCTGCCCGGGGAGTTTCCGTCCGGCAGCAACGCCTACCCCGGGATGACGACCCACAGCCTGGAGGTGGAGGGCCGAGACGTCCTGACAGACAGTGAGGGCTACCTGGTCAACCCGTCTGACTGGTCCGAGGCATTCGCCCGCACGCTGGCGGGGCGCGAGGGCCTGCAGTTGGGCCCCGAGCATTGGGAGGTCATCCGCTTTCTGCGAGCCAGCTACGCCAGTCACGGCACGCAGGCGACCGTGCGTGACATGATCGCCCATTTCCGTGGGGTCTGGGGCGCCGAAAAGGGTAGCAATCGCTATCTGCACCGCCTCTTCCCCCGCGGCGGGCCCCAAAAACAGGGAAATCGCCTCGCCGGCCTGCTGCGGACCAAAGGCGAGCACTAGATCCTGTTGACAAGCCCCGTCCAAGGCCCGCTGACGACGGGTTTCCGCACAGCCCCTGCGGTGGCCCGTCGCAATCGAGCCGCGATTCCTGTTCGTCACGCCTCGGCAGCACGCGAAATCGCTTGCAATCGGCCTCGTGCAGACGCTGAAGCCCATCGGGACTCGACTCCCGATGCGACGATCACGGGACTGGGTCGTGATGCCGGCCAGAATCTCGCCCGTCCCCGATCGGTCTGGAGCCGGGTCGAACACATGACCACATATCTCGGTGTCGTCCTCCTCAGGTTCGCAATGATCGGGTCGCGGATGGGCGCGGCGTGTCAGGCCACCCCGGCGAGCCGGGACTGGGCGGCGAGACGACTCCAGTGACGGGCGGCCAGGCGCAGGGCTTCCTGCTGCTCCGGCTGGCCGCGCAGAGACGGGTGCAGGTACAGTCCGGTGAAGTGGCGCACCACGCTGCCGGCAACCCGGGCCGACCGCTGGTGGACGTAGCGGCGAATCAGGCAAGCCAGCCGTGCCTGCAGGGTCTCCGCAGACAGCTTGCAGCAGGGGTCATCGATAAGGATCTCGACGTCGAGGTCGTTCGGTGTCGGTTTGCACATTCCGGGTTGCTCCTATGGCGAGGGGAACTGGACTGAGATACCCGGCTGGCTGCCCGGCAACGGGCCGAGGCGATGGCTGGCGGGAAGGCCGGCGGTACCGGCCTTCGGCGTGACATGATAGTCAAATACGAACGATTTGCAATAGCACTTCCCTTTGGCGATCGCCTCGGTGGGGGGAGGCCCGGAACGCCGCTGAGGACTCCAATGGCCCTGTGGCAAGCGGCCCCGGTGGCGCGCTAATCGCCCGCTTCCATCCAGAAAGCGTCGAGGACCGCAGCCGTCTCGGCGAGCCTCTCCCAGTGCGGAAGACCCAGGTTGGGCGCGACCCGCGACCGCGACCAGTTGGGGTGTCGGGCGACGAACCCGTCGAGCCGGTCGAAATCGATATAAGGATCGCGATCCGCGATGACCAGCACCGGCAGATCGGTCAGCCTGGAGTAGAGGTCACCGATCGCATCGGGCGTGAATAGCTGCATCGAGAGAAACACCAGGGGCGCGTGCCTGGCCCCGGGCTGGTGCGAGGTGGCATAGGCATAGTCCAGGAGCTCCTGCGGAGGCTCGGCGACGAAGGAGCGGCCCAGGTAGTAGCGGATACTGCGCCTGGACGCCACCAGGTCGAAAAGGGCCTGGCTCAGGACCGGCACCGTCAGCACCCGATGGGCGATCCGACCCATACCCGGGGCGGGCGGTACGCGTCGACTGAAGCCGGTCGGGGCGATCAGCACCAAGGAGTTGGCCGATCCGGGGCTCGAGCCAATCGCACGGGCGATGAGCTCGGCGCCGAGGGACAGCGCGATCACATCTGCCGGCTGCTCGACCACTCGCTCGAGAAAATCCGACAGCACCTTGGCGAACAGCTCCGGTGTGTAGCCTTGCGGCCGACGTTCGGAGTGGCCGAAGCCGGGCAGATCCAGGCTGTAGACCGGACGCCGCCCGCGGTAATGCTCGAACAACGGCTTCACCTCGAAGCTGCTCGGCGCCGCGTTGATGCTGTGGACCAGCACCAGGGGACGACCGGTCGCGGAGCGGTCGGCATAATAGGCGACACGCCAGCCCTCCTCGACCACGAGATCGGAGCGGGGCGCGTCGATTGCCTCACCGAGCGTGACCCCTGGCCGAGCGCGAGGGGAAGCCCCCTCGGCTGCAAGGGTCGCAACCCGCGGATCGCTGCGCAGACCCGGATCTGCGGCCGGGGCGTTCCCGGTTGATTCATGCATAGGTCGAGTCATCGGCAAGTCTCCCGCCCGGGAACCATCGGTCTTGACGCAGGGTGCGGCACCCGGTTCCGCTGCGAATGAAGCGACAGTATACGCCGAGCGCGGCACGCCCTCGCGGATCACGCCGAATGCCGGACACGCTGTTTCGCGGTCTCGATGGGATGCGCGAGGGCGCAATCGCGCGGAAAATCCATCCGTGCTGGGTATACTTGATTGGATGCGAACCTCGACACCCAGGTGCCCCATGCCCCAGTACCGTTCCCGCACCACCACCCACGGCCGCAACATGGCCGGCGCGCGCGCACTCTGGCGCGCCACGGGGATGACGGACGCCGACTTCGACAAGCCGATCATCGCCGTTGCCAACTCGTTCACCCAGTTCGTCCCAGGCCATGTCCACCTCAAGGAGCTCGGCCAGTTGGTCGCGCGCGAGATCGAGGCAGCAGGGGGAGTCGCGAAGGAGTTCAACACCATCGCGGTGGACGATGGGATCGCCATGGGTCACGGCGGGATGCTCTACTCCCTGCCGTCGCGCGAGGTGATCGCCGACTCGGTCGAGTATATGGTCAATGCGCACTGTGCCGACGCCCTGGTCTGCATCTCCAACTGCGACAAGATCACCCCCGGCATGCTGATGGCCGCCCTTCGTCTCAACATCCCGGCGGTGTTCGTGTCCGGGGGCCCGATGGAGGCCGGCAAGGTCCTGCGGGACGGCGTGGAGCGGCATCTCGATCTGGTCGACGCAATGGTTGCCGCGGGGGACCCGAGCCAGAGTGACGAGGCGGTCGCCGAGATGGAGCGCTCGGCCTGCCCGACCTGCGGGTCATGCTCCGGGATGTTCACCGCGAACTCGATGAACTGTCTGACCGAGGCCCTCGGGCTCAGCCTGCCGGGCAACGGGTCGCTGCTCGCGACCCATGCCGCGCGCAGGGACCTGTTCCTCGAGGCCGGGAGGCTGATCGTCGCCCTCGCCCGCCGCTATTACGAGGAGGACGACGCTCACGTGCTGCCGCGGTCGATCGCCAGCTTCGAGGCCTTCGAGAACGCCATGAGTCTCGACATCGCGATGGGCGGATCGACCAACACCGTGCTGCATCTGCTGGCAGCCGCCCACGAGGGCGGCGTGCCCTTCAGCATGTCGGACATCGACCGGCTCAGCCGGCGGGTGCCCAACCTGTGCAAGGTCGCTCCCTCGACCCAGATGTACCATATGGAGGACGTCCACCGCGCCGGTGGAGTGATCGGCATCCTGGGCGAGCTGGACCGTGCCGGGCTGATCCATCGCGATGTGCCCACCGTTCACAGCACCACGCTCGCCGAGGCTCTCCGGCGCTGGGACGTTGCGGGCACGGCGGACGAGGAGGCGCGGCGGCGTTACCTCGCCGCGCCGGGGGGGGTCCCGACCCAGGTCGCCTTCAGCCAGGCGAGCCTCTGGCCGGATCTGGATCTCGACCGCGCAGGGGGCTGCATCCGTGATCTGGAGCACGCCTACAGCCGCGATGGGGGGCTCGCGGTGCTGTTCGGCAACCTCGCCGAGGACGGCTGCATCGTCAAGACCGCGGGCGTCGACGCCAGCATGCTCGAGGTCGAGGAGCTGCGCTACACGACCAGCGTGCCCACCTCCGTGATCCGCGCATTCGTCGGCCCCGCGCGGGTCTACGAGAGCCAGGAGGATGCCGTCAGCGCCATCCTCAACGACGAGGTCCAGGCGGGCGACGTGGTGGTCATCCGCTACGAGGGTCCCAAGGGCGGGCCCGGCATGCAGGAGATGCTCTATCCGACGAGCTATCTGAAATCCAGGGGGCTCGGCAAATACTGTGCGCTGGTCACGGACGGCCGCTTTTCCGGCGGCACCTCCGGACTATCGATCGGACACGTCTCACCGGAAGCGGCCGAGGGCGGCCTGATCGCCCTTGTCGAGGACGGCGACCCGATCGAGATCCACATCGCAAGCCGGCGCATCCACCTGGTGGTGGACGATCAGGCCCTCGCCGCCCGCCGCAAGGCCATGGAGGCCCGCGGATCCGCGGCCTGGAAGCCGCTCGACCGCCAGCGCGAGGTCTCGACGGCACTTAAGGCGTACGCCCTCCTCACCACGAGTGCCGCCCACGGCGCCGTGCGGGACCTGTCGCGGCTCGCGTGAGGCCGCCGCTCTCTGAGTCCACGCGAAACGGGTCCGCAGCCGGCGCGGGCGTGCCGAGAGCAGGCTGTCGGCCCTTGGAAGGGCAGCCAAGACCCTCGAGCTGGTAGCATAGAAAATATGACCGCCTCGATCGATGCCGCCTACGCGCTGCTGCGAAGCTCGGTGATGCACTACCAGGGCCACCCGGTGGGCACGGTGGCCGCCAGTGATCCTTCGGGACCCGTTGCGGCCAACTATCACGACTGCTTCGTGCGCGACTTCATCCCCTCCGCCCTGGTGTTCCTGGCGGACGGCGACCACGAGATCGTCCGCAACTTCCTCACCACGGTGATGGACCTGCGCAGCCAGCACAAGGCGGTGCAGGGACACGAGCTGGAGCCGGCGGTGCTGCCGGCGAGTTTCCGTGTGATCGACACACCGGACGGCAGTCAGCAGATCCGGGCGGACTTCGGCGACCACGCCATCGGCCGGGTCGCTCCGGTGGACGCCATGATGTGGTGGGTCATCCTCCTCGGCATCTACCAGCGCGAGAGCGGCGACACGGAGCTGCCCCGGGAGCGGCGGATCCAGCGTGCGATCAAGGGTATCCTGGAGCTCAGCCTCCGGGAAGGTTTCGAGGTCTTCCCCACGCTGCTGGTGCCGGACGGCTCTTTCATGATCGACCGCCGCATGGGCGTCTACGGTCACCCGCTTGAGATCCAGGCGCTCTTTTACGGCATGCTCGTCACCGCCATCGACCTGCTAACGGTCACGGAGGCGACCGCCGGGATCGTCAAGATGGCCATCAAGCGCGCCAACATGCTGCGCAGCTATATGCGCCTCTTCTATTGGCTCGACCTCAAGCAGCTCAACGAGATCCACCGCTACCGGACCGAAGAGTTCGGTAGCGGCACCGTCAACATGCTCAACATCTATCCGGAATCCATCCCGGACTGGGTGGTGGACTGGCTCCCGCACCGGGCCGGGTTCCTGGTCGGAAACCTCGGGCCCGGGCGGATGGACTTTCGCTATTTTGCCCTGGGCAATCTGCTGTCGATCCTCTTTGGCATCACCACGCGGGAGGAATCGAGCCGCATCATGTTCCTCTACAGCGATCGCTGGGCCGACCTCATCGGCGAGATGCCCTGCAAGATCGTCTACCCTGCCATGTCCGGGAAGGAATGGATGTTCATGACCGGCAGCGATCCCAAGAACGTACCCTGGTCCTACCACAACGGCGGCAACTGGCCCGTCCTACTCTGGGCCTTCGTGGCGGCCGCCCTCAAGACCGGGCGGGGCGACCTCGCGCAGCTCGCCATCGAGATCGCCGACAGGTCGTTGCCGGAGAACCAGTGGCCCGAGTACTTCGACGGCCGCGGCGGTCACCTGATCGGCAGGCGGGCTCACCTGAATCAGCTCTGGACGGTGACCGGTTACATCCTCTCCCACAAGCTGCTCGACGAGGAGCGGCTCTTGTCCTTCTTCCCCGCGCGAGGAGAGGAGCTTGGGTAGCCCTGGCCCGCAAGGGCTCGAGGCGCGCCGGACACGGCGCCGCTTGCAGCGAAAACAGGGTTAAGAGCCAAGGTCGGATGCGCTGGTGAGCAGGCGCCGGTCGACGGCCAGATCGGTCTCCGAGAAGCAGCAGAAGAGCACCTCCCGCATGGCGGGGAACCCGCCGAGCACGGCATGGACGGTTGCGACCATGACCCTGCGCCGCCAGGTCGACCGGGTACCCGTAGATCCGCCTGCTGATGCCGGGGAAGGCGATGCGCGAGACACCGTGCGCGGCCCCAACCTCGATGGCGCGGCGGTCAAGCGGCCTTCGTCGAGGGGTCGGGGGCCAGCCCGGACGGTCAGTCGCGAAGGCCACTGCGGTCATCAGGCGCGCTGGCATCGCTCGTTTCCTGCTCGGCAGCCTTGCGGGCCTCGTCCTCACGTTTCATCTTCCGCAGCACTCGGAGCTGCCAGAGCAGAAAGCCCATGATGGCACCCGCAGTCAAGAGCGCCTTACCGAGCATCAGGGTCCCCGTGCTGATCATTGTCGTGCCTCCAAGCGGTGTGTCAAAGAGCCCATGCAATCCGTACCGAGTCGCGAAGCGTCGGCTCTGTCCCGCTCCCAGGGAGCTTGCGCTCAACCAGGGAGATTGGGGGGATCGAGATCTTCAGGGACCCTGGTCGCGACCCCACGCTCGCCTCTGATCCAGGTGAGGATCAGCTCGACCCGCTCGCGCCGCTCCTCGGCCATCTCAGCGGCCAGGACACGTACACCGGCGGCCGGCGACTCGCTCGCGACGAGGACATAGAATTCACGCCCGAGGGTCTCCTTGTCCAGGCAGACCTCCAATGCCTGCAATGGGGTCATGAGATAGCTGATCTCCACATGATCACAGTCGATCTGGGGGCTACCCGCGGCGGGCCATTTGAAGTCCCAGGGCGCGATCTCGGGCAGGCTGACACCCTCGGCGCGCGCCATGACCGCCGAGGCACGGGCGTCGCTCATGTCAGCGAGGAGTCCGAACAGGGCCGCCGCCGCATGGTTGTGGTGGACGGCCAGGGCCTGTGCGAGCTGACGATAGCACTCCGCGGATTGATGCTCGAGCTCGAGTGCATGGACCAGGAGCTCGGCGACCGACTCGATGCGCTGGCTCAATCGGTCGCTCATACGACGAACGCCCCCTCGAGGTCAGCGGTTGTGGCGGTCGCCCGGTTGTCAGGCTGCCAGACCGGCAGCCGACGGGCGTACAGGAGACCCAGCGTCATGCCGTCGTCGGCTTGGATGGAGTGCGCCGCCTCGGCCGGATCGTCGGTCGGCCCCTTGTCGCTGCGGTGGACCTGATGTTTCCAATCGCTCTGCTCGGGCCGAAAGGTCCGGCATGGGCTCAGGACATGGAGAAATCCGAACCCCGGATGCTCGATCGCCTCCGAGATCAGCCTGGTGAGGCCGCCGGGATCGCCGGAATAACCGCGGGCGATGAAGCTGGCCCCGGCCGCGAGTGCGATCGCTGCGGGCTGGAAGGGTCGGATGCCGGTGCCGTGCGGGGTGAGCTTGCTCTTGGCCCAATCAGGCCGGGTGGTCGGCGAGGCCTGACCCTTGGTCATGCCGTAGACCTCGTTGTCCATGACGATATAGGCCATGTCCATGTTTCGGCGACAGGCATGCAGGAAATGGTTGCCTCCGATCGAGAAACCGTCGCCGTCGCCGCCGGCGACCAGCACGGTCAGATCCGGCCGTGCCGCCTTGAGACCGGCGGCGAGCGGCAGTGCGCGACCGTGGACACCGTGGAAACCATAGGCACCGACATAGGCAGGGAGCCGTGCGGAGCAGCCGATTCCCGAGATCAGGGCGACGCGCTCCTTGGGGAGCTTCAGATAGGCAAGCGCCTTGGTCACGGCCGAGAGGACGCCGAAGTGGCCGCAGCCCGGGCACCAGACGGGCACCACGTCGGATTTGTAGTCTTTGGCACGCAGGGTAGGTATGACGCTTGCCGCATCCATCTCAGGCCTCCTCTTCGAGCGCACGCAGGATCTCGGCGGGTCGCAGCAGCAAAGGCCCGGGACGGGCATAGGACCGGGCGTGCGGCGGCAGTACCCGCTGGGCATGCAGGTAGCAGAACAATTGTGCACCCTGATTCTGCTCGACCACCAGGATCGGCCCGACCGAACCCAGTTCAGTCAGCAGCGCCTGCCGCTGCAATGGGGCGATCAGGCGCAGCGCAATGGCGCGTGTGGGACGGCCGGAGGCGCTCAGTCGCTCGGCCGCCTCGAACACCGGCCCCGCGGAAGAGCCCCAGGTCAATAGGAGACAGTCGCCCTTACCGCGGATCTCGGCCCACTCTCCACCATAGTCGAACGCGGTCAGCTTGCGCAGCCGTTTGTCGAGCTGCTCGGCATGATCGACGGCTCGGCTCGAGGGCACGCCATTGGCGCCGTGCTCCAGCCCATCGGCCGTGTACATCCCGCCCGGGACCCCCGGCAGGGTCATGGACGAGAGGCCTGAGTCGCTGGGTCGGTAACGCTGATAGTCCGGGCCGGGCGAGTCGGCGATCATGCGCGTCGGCGGTTGTCGATCGCTCCGGACCACGGCCGGATCGGCCGGCGGATCCAGGATCGCCCGCGACTGGCCGAGCGCCTGATCAGACAGGACGATGGCCGCGGTCTGCAGCTGCTCGGCGAGCCCCACCGCCCACTGGACGGTGAAGGCGCAATCGGCGATTCCCGTCGGCGCCAGGACCAGATGCGGGGCGTCCCCGTGGAGGCCGTAGACGGCCAGATTGAGGTCCGACTGCTCGGACTTGGTCGGGATGCCGGTCGAAGGGCCACCGCGCTGGACATCGACCACGACCACCGGTGTCTCACTTGCCACGGCCAGTCCGATCCCTTCCACCATCAGGCTCAAACCCGGACCCGAGGTCGCGGTCAGGGCGGGCACACCCCCGAAAGAGCTGCCGATCAGCATATTGATGGAGGCCAGCTCGTCCTCCGCTTGGAGCAAGGACCCGCCCAGCCGCTCCAGCCGCGGCGCGAGCCATTCAAGCATCTCGCTCGCGGGCGTGATGGGATAGGCGGCGACGAATCGCACCCCGCCGCGCAGCGCGCCCAGCCCGGCTGCCTCGTTGCCGCTGATGTTCCAGCGCGCAGGGGGCGTTGGCATTCCAACGGGCGGCGCCTGTGACCCGCCGATGCTCGCGTGGCCCACCCGGATGCAAGCGACCGAGGTCTCGATGATGCGGTCGTCTTTGTCCGCGAGTATCACGCGGGCGCCAGACTCGAGCGCTGCCAAGGGCAGGCCCAGGAGCGCGCCGACCGCGCCGATGGCGATCATGTTGACCCGACCATCCGGCTGAGCCTCGGCCAACACCTTAAGGGGGAGGCTCCGTACCCGCGCGCCCGACCGGGCGAGGATTTCGGGGACCGGTACGGCCTGGTCATCGGTGAGGATCAGACTGGTCTCATCCAGCGGCAGCTCGTCCGAGAACCGGCCGACATTCTCCCAGTCCAGCCCGACCAAGAGATCGAGGCGATCGCCCATGCACTCCACCGGCCGGGGCGCGAAACGCAGCATGGCTACGGACTCTCCGCCTCGGATCTGCGGACCGGCCGAGCGACCCATCAGTGCGTAGTGCCCCGCACGACCGACCGCGGCGAGCAGGATCAGGCCCGCGGTGACCGCCCCGCTGCCGCCGGCTCCCGTGATGGCGAGGGCGGCGCCCCCGGTGAGGCTGGGTCGATGACACATCCCTAGGCGCCAGTCGGTGCAAATCGCGGTACGGCAATTGAAACCGCAAAGACGCAAGGAGCGCAAAGATTTTCGAGCGGCCTCCCGCGCGCGCCGAGGTCGGTGCGAAGGGCCACGGTCCAGGTACCTCGCGTCTGCCTCCGTCGCAACCCCGGTCACGGCGGGCATGCCAACTCCGGGCGCGTCGTGGATTCTGCGACGGCAGCTCCGGCACATGTCTGTCGCAAATCCATCAAACCATCGGCCGAAGCCACGTAACCCCTTGATGGATTTATTCAGAAAGCGTGGCCCGCCTTTTGCTGTGACATCGTCCAACACCACCTCGGAGCCGGCCATGGAATTGCATCAGGTCACGATCAACGATACCACCCTGCGCGACGGCGAGCAGTCCGCCGGCGTCGCCTTCTCCATCGAGGAGAAGCTGGCGATCGCGTCCGGACTCGATGCCCTTGGCGTCTGCGAGCTGGAGGTCGGCATCCCGGCGATGGGGGAGGAGGAGCGCGAGTCCATCCGCTCGGTGGTCGCACTCGGTCTCGACGCGCGACTGATGGTCTGGACCCGGATGCACCCGGACGACATCGCGCAATGCCGGGGGCTGGGCGTGGACATGGTGGATCTGTCCATCCCGGTGTCGGACCAGCAGATCGCCCGCAAGCTCGGTCGCGACCGCGACTGGGTGCTGGGGCAGATCCGTCGCCAGGTGGGGGTTGCGCAAGAGATGGGATTGGAGGTCTGCGTCGGTGCAGAGGACGCCTCGCGGGCCGACCCGGAATTCGTCTGGCTCGCTGCCGAGACCGCCCAGGCCGCAGGTGCCAGACGCTTTCGCTTCGCCGACACGCTCGGCCTGATGGACCCCTTCGCCGTATACGAGCGCATACGAGACCTGCGGGCCATCCTCGACCTGGAGATCGAGATCCACGCCCACGACGACCTGGGACTCGCCACCGCCAACACTCTGGCGGCGGTACGCGGTGGCGCGACCCACGTCAACACGACGGTGCACGGCATCGGCGAGCGCGCCGGCAATGCGGCACTGGAGGAGGTCGTCATGGGCCTAAGGCATCTGCACGGGATCGACAGTGGCATCGATCTGCACGAGTTCGCGGCGCTCTCATGCCTCGTGACCCAGGCCTCCGGCCGACCGGTCGCCTGGCACAAGAGCCTGGTCGGCGACGGGGCCTTCACCCATGAGGCCGGCATCCACGTCGACGGTCTGATCAAGGACCCGCTCAACTACCAGGGCGTCGACCCGGCCGACATCGGGCGGAAACATCATCTCGTGCTGGGCAAACACTCCGGGCGTCAGGCGGTGCGGCGGGCCTACGCTGAGCTTCTGCGCTTCGATCTGGATCTCGATCAGGCCGGGCGCCTACTGCCCCTGGTTCGCCGCTTCGCGACCGAGACCAAGCGCTCACCGGACACGCTGGAGCTCATCCGTTTCCTGGCCGAGATCGGCCACCCGCAAGCCGCTCGCGTCCAATAGCACCCGGGGGCCGGAATCGTCATGGATCTGCTGGATTTCGACGGCGAGCCGATGTACTTCGATGAGCCCGTGACCCCGGAGGTAGACGGCCTCCTCAGCGAAGCGGCAGGGTGTTACGGCGAGGAGGTCGCCGAGCAGCGACTCCTCCTCGCCTACTTTATCCAGCCCGAGCATCTGACGGTGCTGGTCGCGCTGTATCGCTATTTCTACTATCGCCACCGTTACCGCGAGGCCCTCATCACGGCGGATCGGGCGATCGCACTGACGGCGGCCCGGCTCGACCTCCCGACCGACTGGAAGGCGCTTCGCGAGGCGGACCTTGGCCGGTCGGTCCTGGTCTCCATGAGTCTGACCCGCTTCCTGTTGTTGGCGCTCAAGGGATCGGCCTACCTGCTGTTTCGACTCGGCGACCCCGCGGGTGCTCTGCAGCGCTTCGAGAAGATCGCCGAGCTCGACACCAGCGACCGACTGGGCATTGGCGAGCTCCACGCCATGGCCCGTGCCGCGGTGGCCCGCTCCGCGTTCGAGCGCGCCGGCGGCAACGTGCGATTCATCAAGACCCGGTAGCCTGATCCCGTTGACTCGTGCAAGGCCTAGGAGCCTGTCGGACTGAGGGGGATCGAAGTGAGGAAGTGGGAGAGCGACGCCATTGCGTTCCGGTTTTGAGGCGCATAGTGGGGGCTATGTCACGAAAAAGCGGGGCGAAATGGACCGTTGTCCCGCTTCCGTAGCCGATTCATCCTAAGTCCGACAGGCTCCTAGGGCCATCCCGAAAACGTGTATGTCACTCGCAACGCCGTTTGATCTCAGACCACCCAAACCACAGTCACGGAGGCCAGCATGACCGACGACGAGCTCGACCGCGACCTCGAAGAGCTCTCCAGCGCAGAGGACTTTCTCGATTACTTCGGGATCGACTTCGACCCGGCAATCGTCCAGGTCAGCCGTCTGCACATTTTGCAGCGATTCCACGATTACCTCGAGCAGGTCGAGGAGATGCCCGATTCGGCCATCGCGCGCCGGATCCTCCATGCGGATCTCCTGCGATCCGCTTACCGGGACTTCGTCCTCTCCAACGCCGCGACCGAGAAGGTGTTCCGTGTCTTTCGGACGAACGAGCCCCGAACCGTCCAGGTCGCGCTCCGCGACCTGACGGAGCAGATGCCCGATGCGTCCGGCCTTTGAGCACGGCGAGGAGGTCCGTCTGGTGCGCAATGTGCGCAACGACGGCACCTTTCCAGGCCGCCCGACCGGTGCCCTCTTGATCAGGCGGGGCAGCACGGGTTTCGTGCGCGACGTGGGGACCTTTCTCCAGGACCAGCTCATCTACTCGGTCCATTTTCCAGACCCGGACCTACTTGTCGGCTGCCGGGGGGAAGAGCTCCAGGCGGCAGCGGCACCCTGGACACCGAGCCGTTTCGAGTCACGCGACAAGGTGGCCGCGAGGATGCATCTGGGCATCCGGGGGCGGATCCTGGTGGCACAGGGTGAGGTTGGCGAGGTCCTGCGCGTTCTCCGGGACGAGCCCGCCGGGGTCGCCTACCAGGTCCACTTCGACGACCGACCGACCCTGCAGGTGCCTGAATCGGCCTTGGTCGAGGTGGAGGCAGCGCAAGCGCAGGCTCCGCACCTAGAGGACCCACGCGCATGAGTCTCGTGACGCGTGGCCGGGCACCCCGGGACACGGACGCTCGCGGCGAATATCGCTATCACCTCCTGCGGGCGGCGATGGAGCGATTTCGTTGTGATCTCGTCGCCTTGAGCGAACACCAGCGCAGCGAGGTCGAGAGCCAGGCCCGAAGGACCTTCGATCTGGAGAGCCTGGTCCTGTCTTCATGCGAAGCAGGCGATGTGGTCATCCCGGACGAGCGCCTTACCGCCGCTGTTCATGAGCTGCGCCGCCGCTACCCGGATGCGGACGCCTTCGAGGAGGACCTCTCGCGCAACGGGCTCGATGAGGATCTGCTACGCCGTGCGCTCCGCCGCGAGCTCACCTTCGACGCCGTGATGCGGCGGGTCGGGACCTACGCCCCACCCCTCACCGAGGTTGAGGAGCGGCTCTTCTACGAGCTGCATCGCGAGCGCTTGAGCTCCGGGGAACGGCGCGCCGCCCGCCATATCCTGATCACGATCAACGACGACTACCCCGAGAACCGACGGGATGCGGCGCTCGCGCGCATCGCAGGGATCGCGAGCGCCCTCAGGGAAACGCCCGGCAGATTCCCCAAGCTCGCACGCCGGCATTCCGAGTGCCCGACCGCGATGCAGGACGGCAGTCTCGGACTGGTATCGCGCGGACAGCTCTACCCGACGCTGGACGATGCGCTGTTCAAGCTTCACGAGGGCCGAATCAGCGGGGTCCTTGAATCCAGGCTCGGCTTCCATCTCCTGCTATGCGAGCGGATCGAGCCGGCCAGGCCCGTGACCTTCGAGCAGGCCCGGGCAAAGATCCGATCAGCACTCGAGCGACGCCGCGTCCGGGACGCCCAGAAGGAGTGGATCGCTTCGCTGCGGCGAGGTTAAGGTCGCCGGCTCAGGCCACCTGCTTGCCTTCCCCTTCCAGCTTGCGGATCAGCGGGTAGAGATGCTCCGTCTCGCGCTGGATCCGATCCATCACCAAGGCGAACATTTGCTCGGTGTCCTGGAGGAACGAGGGATGATCGTCGATGGTCAAGGAGTGGCGCTTCTGCGAGCACCATTGCTTCACATAGGCGTTGAAGATCCGCTTGATCTCGGTGGATCCCGAGAGGAAGCGATTGGCGGTGTTCTTCACCCGTTGATCCGGATGAGAGATGAGCTTCCCGCAGAGCTCCCGATCGACCAACTCCATGTGCTCCTTCACCCGATTGGTGAGATCGAAGAAGACGTCGCAGGCAACCTCCGTATCGCACATGGAGCGATCCCGAACGAGATAGAGAAAGACGTTCGAGAGCTCTGTGATCTTGTGATTCTGCGCGTGTAGCTGGGCGAAGGCGACCATGGCAAAACTCCTCCGGTCGGTAAGGTGGCAAGCTTGGGTGGCTCACGGCGTCGCGGCCGTCAACTCGGCCTCTTCTGTGGTGACCCATGGCGCGGGCCACGTTCTGGGGGCGGCTCCGCTAAACCATAGCGCTAGTGGTAGCTTACGCGAAATCGCAACCTAAGAGTAGACTGCGCCGGATCAAAGAAATCGGACGCGGGCACCCAGACGCCTCGCCCGATCTCGGCGACCGGAACCTGGTCGTGGCGCGCTCACCCGCTGACGACGGGGAAGGTGACCGCCACCGCGCAAGCGAGCGCGGCGGCGGTTGCAACCGCGCCAACGGCCGGGTGACGTGTCCGGCGGTACGCCCATCCGCTGAGCAGCCCGTAGACCAGGAACAGGAGCAGCATCGCCGGCACGATGATGATGAGAAAGAACAGCTCGTTAAGGTTCAGGGCGACCGCGCACAGGAGTGACACCAGGAAGAGCAGCTTGGTGAACCAATAGCCCCCGAACGCCGCGCCGGGACCTCGAGTCGCCCATTCATCCGCGAGGAAGTAGATCAGGGTCCCGCCAAAGATGGCAAGGACCAACGGGAGTCGTTCCCAGCCCGGGAGCAGTGCAGTCACGTACCGATCCGTCGGCAGCGCAAGGCCCAGGGTCGCATAGGCGGAAGCGGCCAGGGTGGCAACCGCGAGTCGCCGAGCATCAAGCCTACCGCCGCCGGAACCCGGCTCGAGTCGTCGGGTCAGCCACACGGCCACGGCGGTCAGGATACCGTAGACGGCAAAGTGCAGGGCGAGATAGTCGCCGAGCAGGATCGGCAAAAAGTCGGTCGGAAAACGCCACAGGACCACCGGCGTGATCAGCGCCGGCGCAATCGCCACCGGCAGAAGACGCCGCCAGCCGAGCCCCGCACCCTGCGGTTGGTCGGACACACGAGGAAGCCATGTGGAGAGAGGCCATGCAAGGGCGAGGATACCGATATAGACGAGTGCCAACCCGGCTCCGCGGCGATCGATAAAACCGCTGCCCGTGCGATCGAAGGTCCGATCGAGCCAGGCCAGCGTCTCCGCCAGGGCGGCCTCGGAGTAGAGGACACCGATGTGCTCGACGCCGGTCGCGAGGGCCAGGCGCCGGGCACTGCCGTCGGCATGACTCCCGTAGGTCTGCCCGGCCTCAGGCCGACCGCCCGCAGCCCCGGCGATGGCCGTCAGACCCTGCCGGTGGAGCATCTGCGGCTCCAAGGCGCCGTAGACGATGCAAAGATTACGCAAAGGCTCGGTAACGGTGTCCTCGGAGAGATAAGGGGAGACCAGAACCGTGGCCTCGGCCACTGGTTGAGCCGCCTCCGCGAAGCGCACCATCACGTCACCGGCCATGGAGTGACCGACCAGGGCGAGCCGACGGTCGGCGCCCGCTCGTGTCAGGCCAAAGTTGACGGCCTGCTCGAGCGCCCCCTGCAGAAGCCCCAAGCGGGCCGCCTGGTCCTCCAGATCGGCTACGAACGGGACCCGGTTGCGCCCGTGGCCGGGGAAATCGAAGGTGACCGCGATGTAGCCGTTTCGGGCCAGGGTCACCGCGTAAGCCCCCATCATACGCTGGGATCCTGCAAAGCCGTGGGCGATGACCACCACGGGCGCAGGGGTGTCGCCGAGCGGCCGATACAGTGTCATGGGCACTCCCGCCTCGGTCGTCTGGACGACTGACACCCCGCGCGTCGCAGACTCGAGCTTCCAGAGTCCGGCGATCAGGACGCAGACCGCGATCAGCGCGACGCTCGGCGCAATGAGGCGGCGAGCGCGACCGGCCGCATCACTTGGTTTAGACAGGGCAGACATAGAGACCCGAGGGTTGGGACGACAGGGGGCGATGAATCCGGGCCATCGCGGGCCGTTCGAGCGGCCCGCATCACGACTCGTGAGATGCCGTGGCGCACCCGGGTTTTCAAGGGACAGCCTGTGGTCCGATGATGACGGGGCTCGCCTTCATCCGGAAGCCGCGCCTGCGGACCCGCTCAGCCGGCGGGGCCCGCTCGTCTGATTGTTCGACAATATCCGAAGGTTCGCTGGTTGTCCCTGGTCTCGGGGCGTTAGAATCAGGCGCGCGGCACGGCGCTCTGCCCCACGGACGAAACGGGCGCCGCCGATCGGATCAACCACTCCTGAGCGCGCGGCGCGATTCCAACGGTATGCCTCCCGACCAAGGCCTCCCGGAGACCTCACATGCTTGACAAACACCTGCTGGATATCCTCGTCTGCCCCGTCACCAAGGGTCCGCTCATCTTCGACAAGGGCCGTGGCGAGCTGATCTCCGTGTCGGCGCAGCTTGCCTATCCAATCCGCGACGACATTCCGGTGATGCTCGAGGAAGAGGCCAGGCCACTCTCAGCGGAGGAGCTCGAGCACTACCGGGAACGGCGGGCGGGAGCCTCCAGGAACAGCCGCCCGGAATGATGGGCGGTTCCGATCGCGGTCGGCCGGGCCAACCGGGAGCCTTCGTGCGACACCTACCTTTGTGCCTCTCGCTTGCCACCCTGCCCGGGCTCACCGCCTGCGCGACCAGCGGCGTTCCCGAGGCGATCCGCACTAGCGAGCGGCCGTCGCCCACCGTCGCCTCGGTCCAGCAGCAACCGGAGGGCTTTCTCGGACACCAGGTGCGCTGGGGCGGAAACATCCTCGCCGTGCACAACGGACCGCAGGCCACCCAAATCGAGGTGCTCGGCAGACCCTTGGACGACCAGGGCGAGCCGGACCCGGAAGCCCCCGGCCTGGGCCGCTTTCTGGTCGAGATCGCCGGCTTCGAGGACCCGGCAGAATATCCCGAAGATCGCCGCTTGAGCGTGGCCGGCCCACTCTTGCGGGTGGAGACCCGCAACGTCGGAGAATTTCCCTACCGCTACCCTGTCGTCGCGGCCACCACCTTGTATCTCTGGCCCGATCCGCCGGTATTGACCCGAGCCCCCCCACCCTTCGCCTATCCCTGGTATCGGCCATGGTGGGGACCTTGGTACGATCCGTGGTATTGGTATTGACATCGAGAGTGACGCCGACCGCATGCTGCTCGACGTCAACTTGGCTGAGAGAGGCCGTCGCGCCATGACGATTGACCCCCTCCTGCGCTTTGGTTTCAGCGGCCTCGCCCTTCTGCTGCTCGCCGCTTGCGCGACCCGGCAGGACTGCATGACACCGGTCGGGGGCTCTGACCTCACACCCGCCAAGGTCGCTTCGCTGGGCCGAGGTGAGGGAACGGTCGTGACCTGGGGCGGTGTCATCGCCTCCACCCGCAATCTCGCCGAAGACACCGAGGTGGAGGCAGTCGCCTATCGGCTCGACCGCTGCGGGCGCCCGCTGACGGGGGGCGTGCCGGTCGGTCGCTTCATCGCGCGTCACCCGGGATTCCTCGAGCCGTCGGACTACCGTGCCGGTCGGCGGGTCACGGCCACCGGGCGCATCTCCGCGGTGCGCGAGGGCCGGGTCGACGAGGCTCGCTACGCCTTTCCGGTCCTGGATCGCGCCCTGCTGCGGCTCTGGCCGGACGAGGCGGACACCGGGGCGGGCTGGACTCCCTACGCGCGACCCTGGATCAGCATCGGGATCGGGAGCGGCGGTCACGGTGTCGGTGGCGGCATCGGCGTCAGCTTCTGAGGTCGCGCTGTCCGGCGGGCAGGGCAACAGCGCATACAGGCGCCGGGGCCTCCGGGCACGCGCCTGACCAGGCTGCTCGCGGCAGGGCTCCAGCGCAGCTCTCCATCCTGTCGAGGTGGGTCCGGACCGCGAGGGGGTCCGCGTCATCCGCTACGTACCCTGGTAGATCAAGGGCACGCGCCGGCTGACATTGGTGAAGAGCTGATAGGCGATGGTCCCGCTGGCCTTCGCGACTGCATTGACAGGCACCTGCGATCCCCAGAGCTCGACCGGATCGCCGATGGCGGCATCCTCGATCCCGGTCAAGTCCAGAGTGACGAGATCCATTGAAACCCGACCGATGATGCGGGTCATGCGACCGTTGACAGCGACTGCCGTCCCGTCCGGGGCATGACGGGGATAGCCGTCGGCGTATCCGATGGCAGCGACCCCGACTCGGGTCGGCCGTTCGCACACGAACCGACCACCGTAGCCGACAGGCGCCCCGGTCGGAAGGTCGCGTACCGAGACGAGGGCGGACTCCAGCGTCATGGCCGGGCGCAGCCGGGCGGCCGAGGGATGCTCCGCGTCCAGCGGAGTGGCCCCGTAGAGCATGATCCCCGGCCGTGTCCAATCGCCGTGTGAACGCGGCCAGGCCAGGATTGCCGCCGAGTTGGCGAGGCTCCGGGGGGCTTGGATCGACATTGTCGCCCGCTCGAAGACCTGGATCTGCTCGGCAGTAAAGGGGTGCGTCAGCTCGTCAGCGCGGGCAAAATGCGACATCAGGACCACATCGCGCACATGCGGGCAGCCCGCAAGGTCGGCGTAAGCATCGGCGAAGTCGTCCGGCGCCAGCCCCATCCGATGCATCCCGGTATCGATCTTGAGCCAGCAATCGAGCAGGCGCATTGGGCGTGCCGCGAGCAGCCAATCCAGCTGCAGATGGCTGTGGACCACAGGTGTCAGATCAACCTGCTCGACCAGCGTCATTTCATCGGGCGTGAAGAGCCCGTCCAGCAGCAGGATCGGGCCGCGAATGCCTGAGTCGCGCAGCTCCATCGCCTCCTCGACACAGGCGACCGCGAAGCCGTCGGCCTCATCGGCGAGCGCGCGGGCGATCGCGATGGCCCCATGTCCGTAGCCGTTGGCCTTGATCACCGCGAGCGCCCGTGAGCCCGGCGCCAGACGCTTGGCTTGGCGGAAATTGTCGCGCACCGCATCCAGATGGATGCGCGCGCGGACGGGACGGGACATCGGGGACCTCCTTGATACCGAGACCTGGATTCGGCAATTTGAACCGCAAAGGCGCGCAGGAAGCAAAGCCGTCGATGGTCGGGGCTGCATGCCGCGGATCGGCGCGGCGACGCCTGCGCGCCGGCGTCCCGCAGGGCCTGTGCCGGACGCTGTCTGTGCTGAAGCGACCAAGCCTATCGGGGACGCAGGGCTTCGCGTGTCCGCGCGACCGCAACCGCCGCCTGACCGAGCGCGAGACCCCCATCGTTCGCAGGCACCCGCCGCTGAAGCAGCACCCGCAGTCCGGCGCTCTCCAGATCGTCCGTGACGGTTTCCAGGAGGAGCCGGTTCTGGAAGACGCCGCCCGAGAGGGCGACGGTGGAAAGACCCCGACGACCCGCCAGATCCAGGGCGAGCGTGCAGATCGCCATCGCCAAGCCCGCATGGAAGGACGCCGCGATCTGGTCAGGCGCGCGCCCGCGCCTGAGATCCTCGAGCAGGTCGACCCACAGCGGCGCAGCATCCAGTACCTCGCCGGAGGGCTCCGAGATTCGGGCAAAGGGATAACCGCGAGCGTTGCGCTCGCCGGCACCCGCCGCGATTGCCTCCAGCTCGATGGCGGCCTGACCCTCATAGGTCAGGACCTCTCCTCCCACGCCCAGCGCCGCCGCAACCGCATCGAAGAGCCGCCCGGCCGAGCTGGACAGCGGTGCATTGCATCCGCGCTCGATTAGGGTCCGCAGGACCGCGAGCGGCTTGACGTCGAGTCGCTCGATCGGCTCCAGCCCCTGGTAGCGTGAGCGCCAGGACGACCAGCCGCCGGCGCTCTCCAGGTGGGCATAGAGGTTCCGCCAGGGTTCCAGGATCGCGCGCGTCCCGCCCGGCATGGCAACTGGTTTGAGATATCCGACCCTGACATAGTCAAGGTAGTCCCCGACCAGAAACTCACCGCCCCAGAGCGTGCCGTCAGCGCCATAGCCCAGCCCGTCGAGCAGGACCCCGAGGACGGGTCCGGCGTCCAGCGGCCAGCCATTGTCGGCCAGCACCGAGGCCAGGTGGGCATGATGATGCTGCACCCCGATCAGCGGCAGTCCATCCCGGGCCGCCCAGTCGCGGCCGATCAGGCTCGAACGATAATCCGGGTGCAGGTCAACAGCCAGGGCCTTGGGGGAGACCTGGAAGAGGTCCAGATACAACGCGATCGTCCGCTCGTATTCGCGCGCCGTCTTCGCGTCTTCGAGGTCGCCAAGATGCTGCGACAGGATCGCCTGACCGTCGTGGATGAGACAGAAGGTATTCTTGAGCTCCGCGCCCAGCGCCAGCAGGGGGGGCGCCCTCTCGAAACCGGGCGGCAGTGGCAAGGGCGTCGGGGCATGGCCGCGCGCCCGCCGTAGCAGGCGAGGCTCACCTGCCATGACCCTCACAACGGAGTCATCGACGCGATTGACGATCACGCGGTCATGAAGCAGCAGATGGTCGGCCAGCCCGCCGAGACGTCCCACCGCATCCGCATTGTCGATGCACTGCGGCTCTTCGCGCAGATTGCCGCTGGTCATCACCAATGGGCGGTCCCAGTCAGCCAGGAGCAGATGGTGAAGCGGGCTGTAAGGGAGCATGAACCCCAAGGTGATCTGGCCGGGGGCGACATCCGGTGCCAGAGGGCGCGGCCGCCCGGCGCCGACCGCGTCCAACCCCGCCCAAACGAGCCTGTCAAGCAAGACGATGGGCGCCGCCGGACCGGCGAGCAGAGCCTCCTCCAACGGCGTGACCCGACAATATGCCCGGAGGACATCCAGGTCACGGGCCATGAGCGCGAACGGCTTGGCGAGGCGCCGCTTGCGCCCACGCAGCTCGGCGACCGCGTCGGGATTCGTCGCATCGCACGCCAGGTGAAAGCCGCCGATCCCCTTGACGGCGAGAATCCGACCCTCACCGAGCAGGCGGCCAGCCGCCGCAATCGCATCCTCGGTTGCGAGCACCACCGGCTCGAGGGGATGGCCCCGCTCACCCTCGAGCCAGACCCTCGGGCCACAGACAGGGCAGGCGTTGGGCTGGGCATGGAAGCGCCGATCCGCCGGATCCGCATATTCCCTGGCACAATCAGGACACATGGGGAAGACCGACATGCTGGTCTGGGCGCGATCATACGGGATGCCGCTGACGATGCTCAGACGCGGCCCACAGTGGGTGCAATTGGTGAAGGCATAGCGATACCGGCGATCGGCAGGGTCGCGGACCTCTGCGACACAGGCCGGGCAGGTCGCCGCATCGGCAACGATCCCGGTGCGCGCGGCGGTCGCCGCACTCTCCAGGATCACGAAGCCAGCCGTATCCGAGAGTTCCGCCAAGGCATCGCTGTCCGCGATCACCCCGCGCTCGATCGAATCGATCCGCGCGAGCGGCGGACACGCCTCGTCCAAACGATTCAGAAAGCCACCCAATGCCTGGACATCGGAGGCCGCATCCAGGCGCACCCGGATCAGCACCCCCTCCCCGTCGTTGCGCACATCCCCGCGCAGGCCGCACTCGTGGGCGAGCCGCCAGACGGTCGGCCGAAACCCAACCCCCTGGACCAGGCCGCGCACCCGAATCGACTCACCACGCGCACAAGGTTCAGAGGCCTGTCTCAAGGATGGCTCTCCGCAGCCGAGCTGACAAAGGGTCGCACTGAGGACGGGCTGGCAACAAGGCTCTGACCCGGTCGGCTCAGAACCTTGATGCCGCCAACGGCCATCCCTGGCCGGGCATCGAGCACCCTGCCCTTATCGTGCCGCCTTGAGCGCGGCATGGGCGGCCGCCAGCCGGGCGACCGGCACGCGCGGTCCCGAGCAGCTCACATAGTCGAGGCCGGCCTGGTGGCAGAAGGCGATGGAGGCCGGGTGGCCCCCATGCTCGCCGCAGATGCCCACGTGCAGGCCCGGCTTGACCGAACGCCCCCAGTCCACCGCCAGTTGCATCAGCTTGCCGACCCCCTTCACGTCCAGGACCTCGAAGGGGTTGTCCTGCAGGATGCCCGACTGGTTGTAGAGCGGTAGGAACTTGTTCTCCGCATCCTCGCGCGAGAAGGAGAAGGTCGCCTGCGTGAGGTCGTTGGTGCCGAACGAGAAGAACTCCGCCTCCTCGGCAAGCGACTCGGCACGCATGCAGGCCCGCACCACCTCGATCATGGTGCCGAACTTGAACTTGACCGGCTGGCCGTAGGTCTCGGCGACCTCGGCGTGGATGGTGTCCACGAACCCCTTCACCATCCTCAACTCCTGCGCGGTGCAGACCTGCGGAACCTTGATCTGGGGCTGCACGTCGATACCCGCCTTGGCGCACTCGGCGGCGGCCTCCAGAATCGCGCGGATCTGCATCTGATAGATCTCGGGAAAGGTGATGCCCAGCCGCACACCGCGGTGGCCCAACATGGGGTTGGTCTCGTACAGGGCCCTCACCTTCCGGAGCATCGCCTCCTTCTTGGCGATCGCCTCCTCGACCATCGCGGGATCCACCATACGCCGCAGAGAATCGACGTCATGACGGACATTCTCGGGCGAGTGCAGCAGCCCCATGGCCCCGGCCAGCACCGTCATCCCGCGCGTCGCCCGAGCCAAGGCCCGCAGATCGGCGAGCTCGCGCTCCAAAACATGCTCGTCCGGCAGGAACTCATGGATCGGCGGATCGAGCAGCCGGATGGTCACCGGGTTCGGTGCCATGACCTCGAACAGATCGCGAAAATCCTTACGCTGCAGCGGGAGCAGCTTGTCAAGGGCGGCCTGCCGCTGCTCAGGCGTCTCTGCGACGATCATCTCGATCACCACCGGCAGACGCTCGACGTCGTTGAACATCCGCTCGGTGCGCGCCAGGCCGATGCCCACGGCGCCGTACTTGCGGGCACGGCGCGCGTCGTCGGGCGTATCCGCATTGGCCATCACCTTGAGACTGGCCGCCTCGTCGGCCCAACCGAGCAGGATGTCGAGCTCCGGCGTGAAGTCCGGCTCGACCGTCGGGATCGCACCCAGGTAAACCTTGCCGGAGGTCCCGTCGATCGTGATGACATCACCCTCCTTGAAGCTGGTGAGACCGACCCGGGCCTCGCGGCGATTGACGTCGACACTGATCCCCTCGGCGCCTGCGACACAAGGCTTGCCCATCCCGCGCGCCACCACCGCGGCATGCGAGGTCTTGCCGCCACGTGAGGTCAGGATGCCCTCGGAGGCGAAGAAGCCATGGATGTCCTCGGGCTTGGTCTCCTCGCGTACGAGGATCACCTTCTGGCTGAGCCCATGGCCCAGCTGCTCGGCACGATCCGCATCGAAGACCGCAATCCCGGATGCCGCGCCGGGGGATGCTGGCAATCCCTGCGCGACCGCCTCGGCCTTGATGGTGGGATTCAGACGCGGGAAGAGCATCTGCTCGAGCAAGTCGGGCTGAATCCGCAGCAGCGCCTCCTCCTTGCTGATCAGGCCCTCTCGTTCCATCTCCACCGAGGTACGCACCATGGCGACCGCGTTCATCTTCCCGTTACGCGTCTGCAGGCAGAAGAGCTGACCCCGCTCGATGGTAAACTCGAAATCCTGCACCTCACGGTAATGGCTCTCCAGCTTGTCGCGCAGGATGTCGAGCTGCGCCGCCATCTCGGGCATCTCGACCCGCAACCGATCGATCGGCTTCGGCGTGCGGATCCCGGCGACGACGTCCTCGCCCTGGGCATTGACCAGATACTCGCCGTAGAGCTTGTTCTCGCCCGAGCCGGGGTTGCGGGTAAAGGCGACACCCGTCGCCGAGTCGTCGCCGCGGTTGCCGAAGACCATCGTCACCACATTGACCGCGGTTCCGTTGGCCATGTCAGGCGTGATGTTGAACTGCTTGCGGTAATCGACCGCGCGCTTGCCACCCCAGCTGTTGAAGACCGCCTTGATCGCGATCTCCAGCTGTTGGTAGGGGTCAGAGGGGAAGGGGTGACCCGTATGCGCCTCGACGACCTTGAGGAATCGCTCGCTGACCTCCTTGAGGTCGTTCGCCGTCAGGTCGACGTCCTGCTTGGCATGCGCCGCCTCCTTGACCGCCTCGAGCTCCTGGTCAAAGGCCGCGTCCGGCACGCCGAGAGCGACCTTGCCGAACAGTTGGATGAACCGCCGATAGGCGTCGTAACCGAAGCGCGCATCCCCCGTCGAGCTGATCTCGCCCAGCAGGGTCTCGGCATTGAGGCCCAGATTCAGGATGGTGTCCATCATCCCGGGCATAGACATGGCCGACCCGGATCGCACCGAGACCAGGAGCGGGTTGTCCGGATCGCCGAAGCCCTTGCCGGTCTTTTTCTCCAGCGTGCGCATCTGCTCATGGACCGCGTCCATCAGGCCGGCCGGCAAGGCACGGTCTGGCGCATCGAGATATTCCAGGCAGGCAGCCGTGGAGATCACAAAGCCCGGCGGGACATTGAGTCCCATCTGGGTCATCTCGCACAGGTTGGCGCCCTTGCCGCCAAGCAGCTTCTTGTCCTTGCCGTCTCCTTCCTCGAAGGCGAAGACATGTTTGGTGGTCGTGGTTGCCATGGTTCCTTCGTACCTCTCTCGTCGATTCGTTGCGGGTTGTCTGGACTCGAGCCCGCGGCAGCGGGGTTGCCGCGGCAACAGGCGCTATTGTGGCAGAGCTGGTGCTCCGGTCGGAATGAATTTCGCGAGGACGCCCCGCTCCGGCGCTCGCACGCCCGGTCGAGCCGGAAACGCCTTCGGGTATACTCGTGCCCTGATTGGACTTCCCGGGCATCGGCGCAACGGCAATGCTGGACAAAAACTACGATCCGCAAACCCTGGAGAGAACCTGGTATCGCCATTGGGAGGACCAGGGCTATTTCGTCCCGTCCGACCACCCGCGAAACGAAGGGGGCGGCACCTATTGCATCATGATCCCGCCGCCCAATGTGACCGGCAGCCTGCACATGGGCCACGGCTTCAACAACACCATCATGGACACCCTGGTGCGCTATCACAGAATGAAGGGCGATCGCACGCTGTGGCAGCCGGGGACGGACCACGCGGGCATCGCCACTCAGATGGTGGTGGAACGCCAGTTGGAGCTGGAGGGCCGGACCCGTCACGACCTGGGTCGCGAGAACTTCATCGCGCGGGTCTGGGAGTGGAAGCGCGAGTCCGGCGGCAACATCACCCGGCAGCTGCGCCGGCTCGGCTCCTCGCTGGACTGGCAGCACGAGCGTTTCACCATGGACGAGGGCCTGTCCGACGCCGTGCGCGAGGTCTTTGTCCGGCTGTTCGAGGAAGGTCTCATCTACCGCGGGAAGCGGCTGGTCAACTGGGACCCGGCGCTGCACACGGCGGTCTCCGATCTCGAGGTCCTCTCAGAGGAAGAGGACGGACACATGTGGGACATCTGCTACCCATTGGTCCTGCCGCCCGGCGCAGCGGGACCGCCGTATCTTGTGGTCTCGACCACCCGGCCCGAGACCCTGCTCGGCGACTGCGCAGTCGCCATCAACCCGGAGGACGAGCGCTACAGGCACCTGGTCGGCGAGCTCGTCGAGCTTCCCCTGACCGGCCGACGCATCCCGATCATCGCCGACGAGCATGCCGACCCGGAGTTCGGGACCGGTTGCGTCAAGATCACACCCGCGCACGACTTCAACGACCACCAGGTCTGGCTCCGCCATCGCGACGAGACCGCGATCGCCACGCAGCCCCACGGCGGTCTGATCAATATTCTTACCCCCGACGCGGCGATCCGCGCCAACGCCCCCGAGGAGGGTGAGCTGCTGCCCGAGGCCTACGTGGGTCTCGACCGCTACGCGGCCCGGCGGCGCATCGTCGCCGACCTCCAGGCCGAGGGCCTGCTCGCAGCAGTGAAGGAGCACCGGCTCCAGCAGCCGCGAGGAGACCGCTCCGGTGCCGTCATCGAGCCCTATCTGACCGACCAGTGGTACGTGCGCGTGCAGCCCCTTGCCGAGCCGGCAATCACCGCCGTCGAAGAGGGGAGGATCCGCTTCGTTCCGGACAACTGGAAAAACACCTATTTCGAGTGGATGCGCAACATCCAGGATTGGTGCATCAGTCGTCAGATCTGGTGGGGGCACCGGATACCGGCGTGGTACGACGTCGAAGGCAATGTCTATGTCGCCCGCTCCGAGGAGGAGGTTCGCGCTCGCCACGGCTTCGATGCCGACGTCGTGCTGCTCCAGGACCCGGACGTGCTCGACACCTGGTTCAGCTCCGCACTCTGGCCCTTCAGCACACTCGGCTGGCCCCGGGAAACCGGCCGCCTTGGCGCCTTCTATCCCACCTCGGTCCTGGTCACCGGCTTCGATATCATCTTTTTCTGGGTCGCTCGGATGATCATGATGGGGCTGAAGTTCATGCGGGATGTCCCCTTCAAGGACGTCTACATCCATGGCCTGGTTCGCGACGCCCATGGCGAGAAGATGTCGAAGTCCAAGGGCAATGTGCTCGACCCCATCGATCTGATCGATGGGGTTGGGCGTGAAGAGCTGGTGGAGAAACGCACCAAGGGGATGATGCAGCCGCGTCTCGCGGAGACGATCGCCAAGCAGACCCGCAAGGACTTCCCCGACGGGATCCCGGGATTCGGCACGGACGCCCTGCGTTTCACCTTCGCGGCGCTCGCCACCACGGGCCGCGACGTCAAGTTTGATCTGGGCCGCATCGAGGGCTACCGGAACTTCTGCAACAAGCTCTGGAATGCCTCCCGCTATGTCCTGATGAACACCGAGCGGCAGGACTGCGGCCAGACCGGCGGCGCGGTGGAGCTCTCCGCTGCCGACCGCTGGATCCGCGCCCGTCTGAACGCCACCATCACCACCGCCACCGACGCCATCGAGGGCTACCGCTTCGATCTTGCCGCCCAGGCGATCTACGACTTCACCTGGAACGCCTTCTGCGACTGGTACCTGGAGCTCTCCAAACCGGTGCTGACCGGCACGCTCACGAGCGAGGCCGCCAAACGCGGCACGCGCCGGACCCTGGTCGAGACCCTGGAGACCCTGTTGCGGCTCACCCACCCGATCATGCCCTTCATCACCGAGGAGATCTGGCAGAAGATCCGGCCGCACACCGCTGCCGAGGCCGCGGGGCACAATCCCAAGACCATCATGCTCGCCCCCTACCCGGTCGCCGACCCCTCCGCTGAGGACCCCGCGGCCGTCGCCGAGATCGATTGGGTCCAGCAGGTCATCCTGGGGATCCGCCGCATCAGGGGCGAGATGAACATCCCCCTTGGCAGGTCGCTGCGCGTCCTGGTCGCCAACGCCTCTTCACAGGACAAGACCTGGCTCGAGGTCGCCCGACCCTACCTCGATTTCCTCGCGCGTGTCGAGTCCCTGACCCTGTTGGACGACGACTCGGCGGCGCCCGAGTCGGCGATTGCGCTCGTCGGCACCATGAAGCTGCTCATCCCCATGGCGGGGCTGATCGACAAGGACGCTGAGCTCGGGCGCCTCGACAAGGAGATCGCGCGTCTCACCGACGAGATCGCCCGGGTCGAGCAGAAGCTCGCCAACCCCGGCTTCGTCGACAAGGCGCCACCCACGGTGGTCGCGAAGGAGCGTACGCGGCTCGCCGAGCAGTCAGCGGCCATCGCGAATCTGCAGGCCCAACGGCAACGGATTGCCGCCCTGTGACGGGCGCGTCGTGAGCATCATTCCAGCCGGGTCTCGGCCCCGCTGCCGAGCCCGTTCGCAACATGCGGTAGCATCGAGTCAGGGTTGCGACGTCCCGAAGGACGCTGAGCCGCTTGGCCCGCATGGGATCGGGGCCTATCTTGAAGGCCTTTGTCAGCGCGCAGCCTCGACCCGCGGGCGCGGGCGCGGTGGCCGGCCATCGGCTGATCTCTCCGAGCCACGGCGGCTTTTTCAGACCCCAAAGGAGTGGCCGCGCGGCGGCGGCGCCACCTCAGCCCAGCAGGCCACATCATGACCGATTCGCCCAGACGACTCGTATCTGTGTCCCTTGTGGTCCTAGCCGCCCTGCTCGCACCCGGTGTGTCGCTGGCGAGCGAGTCGGCGCAGTGGATCGACCTCACGGGACACGGCGTGGGGTACGCGGCCCTGATCATCTTCGCCCTCGCCTATGCACTGGTGATGGCCGAGGAATTTCTGCATCTGCGCAAATCCAAGCCGGTCATCGTCGCGGCCGGTGTCATCTGGATGCTGATCGCTTCCGTCTATGTCCAGCACGGTTTCACGCATGAGGCCGAGACGGCGGTGCGTCATAACCTGTTGGAATATGCAGAGCTGATGCTCTTCCTCCTGGTCGCGATGACCTACATCAACGCCATGCAGGAGCGTCAGGTCTTCGATGCCTTGAGGGCTTGGCTCATCCGCAAGGGCTTCGGGCTGCGCGCACTCTTCTGGTTGACCGGCGCTCTGGCGTTCCTCATCTCCCCGGTGGCCGACAACCTCACGACCGCGCTCCTGATGTGCGCAGTGGTCATGGCCGTCGGCGGTGAGAACACGCGATTCGTCACCTTGGCCTGCGTCAATATCGTGGTTGCGGCGAATGCGGGCGGCGCCTTCAGCCCTTTCGGCGACATCACCACCCTGATGGTCTGGCAGAAGGGGATCATCGACTTCTTCGGCTTCTTCGCTCTCCTGGTGCCAGCGCTGATCAACTTTCTGGTGCCGGCCATCCTGATGCACGGCGCCGTGCCCGACCTCAAGCCGCACACGAGCACGGTCCTGGTGCCCATGAAACGCGGGGCGCGACGCATCATCGCACTGTTTCTTCTCACCATCGCCACGGCGGTCAGCTTTCACAACTTCCTGCATCTGCCGCCGGTGGTCGGCATGCTGACCGGACTCGGTTACCTCCAGTTCTTCGGGTTCTTTCTGCGGATGAGCCATCACGGTTGGCAAAGACGCAACAGACAGCGCGCGAATCTGATCGGCGACGTCACCCCCTTCGATGTCTTTAACAAGGTCGCCCGTGCCGAGTGGGACACCCTGCTCTTCTTCTACGGCGTGGTGCTCTGTGTCGGCGGACTCGGGTTCATCGGCTATCTGGCGATGGCCTCCGACGTGATGTACCACCAATGGGGACCGACTGCGGCGAATGTGGCGGTCGGGCTGCTGTCGGCGGTGATCGACAACATCCCGGTGATGTTCGCGGTCCTCACCATGCGTCCGGAGATGGACCAGACCCAATGGCTCCTGGTCACCCTGACCGCAGGGGTCGGCGGATCGCTGCTTTCGATCGGCTCGGCGGCCGGGGTCGCGCTCATGGGCCAAGCCCGAGGCATCTATACCTTTTTCGGTCATCTGCGCTGGACGCCCGCGATCGCGCTGGGCTATGTCGCAAGCATCCTCGCGCATCTCTGGATCAATGGCTGAGGACGGGTTGCGGCTGCCCTCGCGCCCGTACCTGCGCCGGTGATCGGCTGGCCGCGCGGTCGTCGCTCCTCCGTCGCCGGTCTCCTGCTCGGGCTGGTCCTTGTCGGCGCCTGGGCTGTCGAACGGTGGGGGCCGGGGCTAATCTCGCCTGATAGGTCGTTCGCGGGGTCGGTTCGTGTGTGCGCCTTGGACCAGGTGCTCGACGGGGACTCGTTGCGGCTCGATTGCCACGGCGATCCCCTGGAGGTGCGTCTGCACTGCATCGACGCGCCCGAGAAGGATCAGCAGCCCTGGTCGGACCGATCGCGTGCCAACCTGCGTCGCATCACCCCGCAACGGGTCGAGGTGCAGCCGGTCGAGATCGACCGCTTCGGCCGAACGGTGGCGGAGGTCTATGCGACAGGAGTCAAGCGATACTCGCTGAATCTCGAGCAGGTCCGCGGCGGCCATGCCGCGGTCTATCCGCGCTATTGCGACGATCCACGTTTTTTCCGGGTCGAACGTCAGGCACGCCGCGCGTCAGCGGGGATCTGGAGCACGCTGGGAGAGCACCAGACGCCCTGGGCCTTTAGACACCGTCGCTGACCGACTCGCAGGAGGATTCATCTCCCCGGACCCTGCCGGTCCAAGGTCGTCTGCCGCTCGAATCTCTGCGTCCCGGTCATCCTCATGCGTATCGGCCGGTCGGCCGCCAGGGTGCGGCCGGCATCGTCTCCGAAAAGACACGTCGCCGTCGCTGGCGCGAGCAGATCAGGGCCGCAAGATCCGACCGGTCCGTCCGTCGCGGATCCGCGACGGACGATCGGAGCCCGCACAGGCACCCGCGAGGATGTAGTCGGGAGGCTCATCGAGCGCCAGCCGGACCTGCAATGCGGTCCTGGCCGGTGGTCGGTCGGCCTGATTGGCACTGGTGGAGACGATGGCACCACCGAAGAGACGACAAAGCGCAGCGGCAAGCGGGTGAGCAGTGACCCGCACAGCAAGGGTCTGGAACCGTCCGGTCAGCCAGTCGGGCGTCTCACGACGCGCTGGCAGCAGCCAGGTGCTCGGACCCGGCCAGCTCGCACAGATCTCAGCCATGCGCTGGTCGGGTAGCGGCTCGACAAAGGGGCACAGCTGTGCCGGGTCACCGGCGATCAGGATCAACCCCTTGGCGACATCGCGTCGTTTCATCGCGAGCAGACGCCCCACCGCGGCACCGTTCAACGGATCACACCCCAGCCCGAAGACCGCCTCGGTCGGGTAGGCGACGATGCCGCCTCCTTGGATGGTAAGAGCGGCCATTCGGAGGCGATGGGCGGGCACAAACACTGGCATCAGATCGGGAACCAAGCGGCCGACTCAAGATCGCATGGAGGTGGCCGCCTCTCTTACGGACGAGGACGGCGCACCCGGCACGGCCCGGGAATTGCCGGATCGCAACGAACCCGACGACCGGGAGTGCGTATACTCTCTCTGGCCCGGCCGACTGCAATCTGTCGGGGATAGCCGAGGTGCCCGTCCAAGCTGGGCGGATGGCTCAATGAGGGCCGACTCGGCGATCCCTGAGCCGTTGACGAACCTGGGTACGCTGATCACCCGCATCTTTTGATCAATCGGAGCTGGAACCCATGAATCTGACCAAAAACGTCGGAAAGACCGATCGAAACATCCGTCTCGCGGCGGGCGGACTGCTCGTGCTCGCAGGCATCCTGACCGGACAGTGGATCCTGACGATCCTCGGTCTGATCGTGCTCGTGACCGGCGCGACGGGCACCTGCCCGGCCTACATGCCTTTCAACATCAACACCAACAAAGGCGACCAGGCCTGATCGAGCGTGATCTGCCAGCCGTGGCCGGGTCAAGGTCGTTAAGGAAGCGCTGAAGTAGTCAGCGCTTCCTGTTCGGGGCAGGAAGCCCCGCCATTTTCATGCGAGCAAGCGCTGGAAAATGAAGGAACCGGGAAACCGCGTTTTCCGGTTCCGCCTGATTCTTGGCCAGGATGGCCAATCTCACGTCAAGGCGCACAGAGCACAGCCGCTCAGACGCGAAACCGCCATCAAGACAGACCCTTATGCGGACTTCCGGTCCGCCCGGGCGAGGCCGGATTCCTCCCGCTGTGCCAGTTTTGTGTCAACCGCGCGCGGACGACTCATCGCCTCGGCATACTCGGCCAGGTGCTCCACCCCCAGGTGCGCGTACTTCTGCACCATCCGGATGTCGCTCCAGCCGCCGAGCTCCTGCAGCGCATGCACCGGCGTTCCAGCCTGCACATGCTACGACGCCCAAGTGTGCCTCAGGTCATGCCAGCGGAAATCCCCAATCCCGGCTTCTGCCAGGGCGCGGCGCCACAGCGGCGTGTTGGCCTGCGCGATCGGGCGCCCGTTCTTGGTGAACACCCGCCTTCGGGTGCTTTCCCTCCTGCCGGCGCAGCACCAGCACCGCCTCGGCGTTGAGCGGCACCGGGATCGCTTTGCGTGCCTTCGCCTGGTCCGGGTGGATCCAGGCCGTGCGCCGCTGCAGGTCCACCTGCGACCACTCCAAGTGGGTGACGTTGGACTCCCGCAACCCCGTCGCCAGCGTAAAGCGCACCATCTCCGCCAGATGCGCGGGTAGCACTTCGAGCAAGCGACCGGCTTCCGCCCGGGTCAGCCAGCGGATCCGCCGCGTCGGCACTGGCAGAAAGCGAAACGTCGGCTCCCGCTCCAACCAGCCCCACTCGCGTTCCGCCTTGCGCAGGATCGCCCGGATCACCTGCACTGTGTGGTTCACCGTGGCGTTCCTCACCCCGTCAGCCTGTCGCGCCTGGATAATGGCCTCCACCCGATCGCGGCTGATCTCATCCAGATACAGGGCCCCGAGGTGGCGATCGAGCCAACGCAGCCGACCTTTGTCCTCAGGCAGGCTCGCCTTGTGTGCGCCTTCCTCCACCCAGCGCACCACCGCCTCCTGCCAGGTCCGCCGCGGCTTGTCGCCGAGCTTCTGCACCCGCCAGGTCTCGGCCTTCAATCGGTCGTGGTACTCCTGTGCCGCGACCTTGTCTTCAGTTCCAGCAGACTTGCGTATGCGCGTGCCATCCGGTGCGGTGAAGCGGACCCACCAGACGGCCCCGCTGCGGTACAGTGCCATGTGTCTATCCCCTCTTGATCACACACGTGCACCGCTCGCCGCGGTCGAGGGTACAGCGAGCGCAGGTAGGCGACAAGATCCGCCTCCAAGAACACCCAGCGCCGGCCGGCCTTGGCGCCGGGAATGACGCCGGCATTGGCCTTCTCGCGCAACACTGAAGGCGAGACGTGCAGAAACTGCGCCGCCTGGACCAGGTCAAGTGTGCGGTGAGCATCATTCACCCTCCTTGGCCTCCCGGTAGGCAGCGGCGACGGCGGTGCGCTCGCGTGCTTGCGCTTCGCGCGTCTCTTCCGTCTCGGTGCGCAGGGCGTTGTAGCGCTTCTCTTTGACGGCCACCTGATCGGCGACGTAGTCGGCAAAGCCGCGGCCACTCTCCCGCCGGCGTTGGTCATGGAAGCACCCCGCACGGACGAGGAACTCGCCAAGTCCTTCCTCCAAATCTGTGATGCCCTCCCGGGCCATGAATGAGGTCAGACCGCCGAGCCCGTTGAGGAACAAGGCCTCATCGCCCGGGATACGCGCCTTGCGCAAGCGCGAGAGGCTGGGCCCGGGGACGGCCTGGCAGTCGATCGCGGCCAGGGCCTGCCAGAGGGGATGGGTTGGCCAGCGACTCTGGTTGCGGTCCCCGGCCACCGGCACTGAGAGTCGCAGCCAGTCCCGTGTCGCATCATGCCAGAGGCCGGCGCAATGGGCGTGTAGATCGGCGAGCCCATCGACGCGGAGCTCCTTCAGTGCCGAACGCTTGAACTGAAACTCCAGACGCCGGACCGTCTCAACATCTTGCCAGCCAGCCTCACGCCAGAGCGGCTTGAGGTAATCCTTGAGACTGCGCTTGAGCTCGAGTGTCTTGTCATAGAGGCGCGCGCCGATGGGACCGCCCAGGCCAATGCTCCAGCCGGAGAAACGCTTCTGCACATGGAAGGCATCGATCCGATGCGCGCGCGTGACCCAGGTGTTCGCGGGCCAAGCGTCCATCGGCAACGCGCAGACGAAGTCGACAAACAGGTCAACGCGGCTCACCGTTGCGGCAGACTGGACATTGCCGAGCGTGCCGACAATCGTCCGCAGGCGGTGCTCGGACGCCTCGGCACCGACGGCGGTCAGCGTTTCACTGGAAATCTGCACATGCGCCAGCGGCAGGGTCTGCGCTTCGACCCTCGAGAGCGCGATGTTGAAGCAGTTATCGGCCGGCACAAACGGGAAGCGACCGCGCCCCCGTCTGGCGACCTCCAAGCGGTGTCCGCCGATTTCGACGGCTGCCAAGGCCTGCTCGCGGTCGTCCTCGCAGCGTGCCGCCTCCTTGAGACTTTCCAGCCGCGCCTGCCATTGCTGCAGTCGCTGTACACCCTTCGCTATGCCCAGTATGCGCACCAGGCGCGACACGCGACAGCTGTTCTCACAACGTCCGCGACGTCTAAGACCTGTAAAGACCCACTACGGACGATAGCCGACGGCTGCGAGTTGTCTCGTCCTCACAACACCCGAAGTACTGGTAGCATCGATGGGATCAACGCATTGAGTCCGGCGATCCAGGTTTCGACCGCTGCCATCTCCGACAGCATGTCCCAACTGCGTGCATTACCAAGGTAGACCGCGAGTGTCCCCTGAACGCGCATAGCCGCCGCTCGCGGTCCTCTCCCTGAGAGACTCACTTGCCCCAGTGCGGCCCGTCGAGGAGGTGCCTGCAAGCGGCCGGCCTACGCCGCTTGGGGGCAGGCCGGGGGTTTTTGCAAGCGCAGGTCTCGGGAGCGGGAAGCAGACACTCGTAATGTGGCGGGCAGCGGCGATTCGATCCTACCAGCACACGGTCACGTCCACCCGCGTCCGTCGGTTTCGTCGGGCGAACCGAAGCGACTTCCCGACCTTTATCTTCCGTCAGGGGCAGGCACCTATCAGATCGCTAAGATGCAATTTCGGCTTCGGCACCTGAAGATTAGGCAGGGCATATCCTTGTGCAGCTGGAACTAGCGATCAACGGGGTCGCGAGATGTTTCTACGCGCCATTTAACGACTCGTCCCGCTCCTTGATCGGCGTCGCCGCCCCGATCGAGAGCTGTCGACCAGCGTGCGTTGGCGGCGCCTGTATGGGCTCAGAACTGATAGACGACCTTGAGCCAGATGTAGTCGCCCTCGAGCCGGTTTCGGGTCTCGAGCTCCGGGAGCCAGCGCAGCTCGGCGACCAGGTTCTGTTGCCCCATGGGCAGGATGTAGCCGAGCACCGGACCGATCCCCGCGGTGCGGCCCTTGAAGTCGCCGAGGATCGGACGCTGGCCGCTGTCGGCGGTGACCTGCTCCAGCCAGAAGGCCTCGGCGCCGATGCTCAGGAACCCGCTGCCCAC
>NZ_JAJDNA010000057.1 GCF_022340925.1 Thiocapsa sp. | reverse complement strand
GAGCGACGTGCATGGTCAATAGGCGTTGTCCTGCCTCCTGAGCAGCAGGGCGGCCGTTTTAACGAGCGTCAGCATATCGAGGAACACGCTCCAGTTCTCGATGTAATAGAGATCGTACTCGACCCGTTTGGTGATCTTCATGCGGGTGTCGGCCTCACCGCGCCAGCCGTGGCATTGCGCCCAACCGGTAATTCCGGGCTTCACGCGATGCCGACTGGCATAGTCATCCAGCAGCTCGTGCAGCAGCATGCCGTCGGTCTCCATGCCTGTGGGATGCGGACGGGGCCCCACGAGCGACATCGAGCCCTCCAGAACGTTGAACAGCTGTGGGAGCTCATCGATGCTGAGCTTGCGGATGATGCGTCCAACCCGAGTCACGCGCGGATCGTCCTTGGCGGTCTGCCGCTTCCCCTGATGGTCCGTCATCTCCGTATACATCGACCGGAACTTGTACACCTTGATCGGGTTGTTGTTGAACCCGAAGCGATCCTGGACGAACAGGACGGGGCCCTTGGATTCCAGCTTGATCGCAAGCGCCACGATCGCCAGCAGAGGCGACAGCAGGATGATGATCGGGACGACCAGACAGAGGTCCTCGATGCGTTTGGCGACAGCGTCCCATTCGCTGATCGGGCGGTCGCGCAGGCTGAGGACATTCATACCGCCAATCCGAAACACCGGCCGGTCCGCGTACTCAAGCCCCAAGCGGTCCGGCGCCATATAGATGTCGACGGCCCAAGAGGAAAGCCGGTGCAGCAGCTGGCCGACTCGCTCGTGTGCGCTCCAAGGCAGCGCCATGATGATCAGGTCGGCACTGCCGTCCCGGACAAGCCGCTCGACCAGCTCGGTCCCGCCAAGCAACGGGACCCCACGGTAGCTTTTTGGCAGGCGGTTCGCGCGGTCGTCCAGAAAACCCAGAACTCGGATGGTTCCATCATCAAAGCGGAGCAGATGCTCCAGGACTTCCTTGCCGTTATCGCCCGCCCCCAGGATCACGGCGCGTCGCAGATAGCGTCCGGCCTTCGATCGCGACAGGTGCCAAGACAGGGAGACCCTGCTGACCAAGAGGTAGGCGCAGAAACCACTGAAGGAGGAGATCACCCAAAGCCGCGAGAACTGATCCGCAGCCTTCATCAAGAAGACGACGAGCAGAAACCCGCCAAACGCAAAGACCGCGCCGGCGAAGACGATCCTTGGACGCTTCAGGTGCTCCCGAAAACGACGCCAGTCGTAAAGACTGTTTGAGAAGCCATAAATCGAGAATGCCGCGGCGATGAGTATGATCCCGGCCGCGTACTGACTCCAGGTGTGCTTGTGGCCAAGATCCGGAACAACAAAGAAGCACGTCACTGCCACGCCGACGAGCGCGACGATGTCAGCGATGAACAGAGCCCGGTGGGACCAGCGGCTGTTTGGTCCCTCGCTCTCGGCAGCGATGCCCGTCCGCGGTGCTACGTTGGCGTCCATCCGTTTGGGCCTCCGACTCCGTAAGGTACGCTCCGACATGTCGATCCTAATCAGTCCCCAAAACACGTCGGTACGAAGAATCACCGCTGTCCGCGTGCGCTAGCCTGGTCGACCCGCAATCGGTTGAATCCCCCATGAGGGAGACGGGCCCTGACCGAACCCGGCAGCGGCCGGGCGTAACGCGGCTGCACATTCCTTGACCACATCTCGCCCCGAGTCGTCCAATCGACCGAGCGGCAAGGGTGGTTACCAAGCGATGAGGCCGGGAAAAATGCCAATAATAATATACTAAATGTTAGACGCGCGCCCGCCCAGTGTAAACCAACGATTCATTATTCTCCGTGCGTTAAGATCGAGTATTAAAGGGACCGGACATCCCCGACAAAGCGGCCCGCGAGACTGTCGGTGGCGAGGCCGCGGCCGGACGGCGTCCAACAAGACCTCGATCCGATTCAGCCCCTCGCGAAACCCCATGGGCTCGCGAGGGGCTGCGAGCCCTCAGCGACGGCACTTCCCGAGCTGGGCTCCATAGTCTCGGGCCTGCTGGTCGACCCGCCGGGCGACGCGCACCAGCCAACCCTTCTTCCGATAGCTGCCCCGCTGGAACCCGCGATGGCCCTCATGGTAGGCGAGATACTGGCGATACCCATCCCACTTCGAGATACCGAGCTGTCGCTGACTCACGTCGGTGTACCAACCCACGAAATCGACCGCATGGGCGAAATTGGTGCGCTTGGCGCGGCGATTGCCGGTCTGCGCGCGATACCATTCCCAGGTCCCGTCGATCGCCTGCGGGTAGCCGAAGGCAGAGGTCACGCGTCCCGGTGGCCGGGCATCGTGCCGGAAGCTCGATTCGGCACGAATGATGGCCAACTGGACGGGTACAGGGGTACCCCACTTACGCTCGGCCTGCTTCGCCGCCTGATACCACTTCGGTCTCTCGGCGAAGATGGCGCAGGCATCATCGGGTCTGGAGGGCGGAGCCGGTGCGGTGGCGCAGCCGTCCAGCAGCAGCACCGCGAGGCCCAGCACGGCCACCATCGGGACAGGACGCGCGCCTCTCCAGGCCGGTCGCGCCTGCCCGGGCTCGCCGAGCACCCGAACCGCCGCTTCGCCCGCGCACCAAGCCCGGTCCGGACGATCGGCAAAACCGACTGAAATTCCCTTAACACTCATCGAAAGTAAGGGTTAATATCCGGTTGCCTGTCGAAATCGGCGGCCCTCCCGACTCGGCAGGGCCGCCGGCCACTCACCCTGCCGAACCGAAAGGAGGATTCGCCGTGTTCAAATCCAAAGGCGCTGCCTCGTCCGAAACACCGAAAAAGACCAAGAGCGCCGACCAAGGGTCGCTGATGATGGCCCTGTTGCCATCCGTCATCCTCTATGTCGGGGCCGTCGTCCTGATCGTGCTGACCCGTCAGGACGTCGCCGGCACCATACCCTATTGGGAGGGTTTCGTCCCCGTCGTCGCCTTCATCTCGCTGCTCTCCGGCTTCGGCCAAGCCTACGTTCGCGACCAGTCCTACCTCTTCTATGTCCTCAAGCAGATTGTCCACTGGGGAGTCCTGATCGGACTGCTCTGGCTGCTCCACACCCAGGGCGTGCGCGCCGCGCTCGATGACCAGAAATACCTGCTGCTGCTTCTCTACCTGCTCGCTCTCGGGTCCCTGCTCGCGGGTCTGCACCTGGATTGGAAATTCCTCTTCTTCGGAGCGTTTCTCGCCTTTGCCACCTATCTTATTGCAATGCCGGAGAATACCGCAATCCTCGCTCCGATCGGTAACGCCTTCGGGATTGCCGATGCCCCGAGCAAGCCGCAGACCATGATCATCGGCACCAGCGTCGTTGCCTTCCTCGCCAGCACCCTGCTCCTGATCGGGATGCGTGGCGCCGCCCTCTCCAAGCGCATCAGCGCTGCCAAGGCATAAGGACAGGATCGAGCGGCCGCTCGCGTAGCGTCGAGGATGTGACAGCAGTGACGCGGCGGCCCTGCCCGGGCCGATCCATTCTCGGTCACCGACGCTCCCGAAAACGGCGCCCCCTTCACGTGCCGCGGGGGCGCGGGTTCGCAGCAGCCCGCGTCTCACTCCGCCACCGCGGTCAAGGCACCCTGCTCGAGGAGCACCTGGATCCGCGTCCCGGCGGGGGCCTCGTCCGGTGCGCGCAGGATCGCGCCGTCCGGCAGACGCGTGGCGATGGCATAGCCACGCGCAAGCGTCGCCAGCGGGCTGCGCGCCTCGAGCCCGGCCACCGCGCGCATCAACCGCTCGCGCCGCGTCTCGGCCAGACGCGACTGGGCGCGGACCAGCCGCTGGCCAAGGGCGGCGACGGACATGCCCAGTGGCTCGAGACGTCGTTGCGCCGAGACCAACGAGAGGCGCAGCGCCAGCGGGCGAAACTGCGACCGGGCGCGCGCCAGGCGGCTCGACAGGATCGCGACCAGGCGCTGCTCGAGCTGATCCAGACGCTGGGCCCGCTGCTGGAGGCGCGCGGCCGGGTGGAGCAGCGCCAGGTGACGGCTGCACGCGCCCAGACGCTGGCGGGCAGCGAGCAGCTGGCGCGCCTCAGCCGCAGCCAGTCGGCTGCTCAGGGCAGTCAGACGGTGACGCAGGTGCTCGCCCGAGGGCGCGACCAGCTCCGCGGCCGCCGAAGGGGTGGCCGCACGCCGGTCGGCGGCCAGATCGGCGATGCTGATGTCGATCTCGTGACCGACGCCGGTGACGACCGGGACGGCCGAGGCACGGATCGCCCGCGCCAGCGTCTCGTCGTTGAAGGCGCTCAGGTCCTCGAGCGAGCCGCCACCGCGCGCCAGGATGATGACGTCGCACTCGGCCCGGGCATTGGCGAGGGCCAGGGCGGAGACGAGGGACGCAGGCGCCGCCGCCCCCTGCACCTGCGCCGGATAGATGACCACCGGCAAGGCCGGGAAGCGTCGCCTGAGGACCGCGAGCAGATCGCGCAGGGCCGCGCCCGTGGGGGAGGTGACCAGTCCCACCTGCCGGGGAAAGGCCGGCAACGGCCGCTTGCACGCCTCGTCGAACAGCCCTTCGGCAGCGAGCTTGCGCTTCAGCCGCTCGAATTCCAGCCGCAACGCCCCCTCGCCGCCAGGCTCCATGTGCTCGACCACCAGCTGGAGGTCGCCGCGCGGCTCGAAGAGCGTGACCCGCGCACGGACGAGGACCTCCTGTCCGTTCGCCGGGCGGAAGCTCAGGAGGGTCCGTCTGGGCCGGAACATGGCGCAACGGACCTGAGCGGCGACGTCTTTCAGGGTGAAATAGAGATGTCCGGACGCCGGCTGGGCCAGGTTGGAGATCTCGCCCTGCACCCAGAGCAGCGGGAAGCTGCCGTCCAGCACCGCCCGCAACTCGCTGTTGAGGCGTGCGACGCTGTAGATATCCCGGGAATCATCGAAGGTCAGGGGGGCAGCAGCGTCTTGCATCGGGTCGATCGGGTTCGGTCTGGACGGGACAATGGCCGGATCGCGTGGTGCAAGTTTACCCCCGGCCGTTGAAATTCTATACTTTTGGGTTACTTTCCTGTTCTGGTCACTGATCGCGGAGCCCTCCCATGCGCCTGATCCAGGAAGCACTCACCTTCGACGATGTCCTGCTCGTCCCGGCCCACTCCAGGGTGCTCCCGACCGAGGTGGATCTGCAGACCCGGCTCACCCGCGCGATCGCGCTGAAGATCCCGCTGGTGTCGGCCGCGATGGACACCGTCACCGAGTCGCGGCTGGCCATCGCCATGGCGCTTGAAGGCGGGATCGGGATCATCCACAAGAACATGAGCGTCGAGCGTCAGGCGCGTGAGGTCATGGCGGTCAAACGCTACGAGAGCGGGATCATCCGCAACCCGATCACGGTCGGCCCGCAGACCAGCATCGGGGAGGTGGTTCAGCTCACGCGCGCCCACAACATCTCCGGCGTGCCGGTCACCGAGAACGGCCGGCTGGTCGGGATCGTCACCGGGCGGGATCTGCGCTTCGAGACACGCATGAACGAGCCGGTCTCGACCATCATGACGCCGCAGGAGCGCCTGGTCACGGTACGCGAGGGCGCGAGCCGCGAGGACGTGGTGCGGCTCCTGCACGAGCACCGGATCGAGAAGGTCCTGGTGATCAACGACCGGTTCGAGCTGCGGGGCCTGATCACGGTGAAGGACATCCAGAAGGCCAAGGACTTTCCCAAGGCCTCGCGCGACGCCCAGGAGCGACTGCGCTGCGGCGCCGCGGTCAGCGTCGGTAAGGGGACAGACGAGCGCATCGCGGCCCTGGTCGAGGCCGGCGTGGACGTGATCGTGGTCGACACCGCCCATGGGCACTCGCAGGGGGTGCTGGACCGGGTGGAATGGGTCAAGGTGCATCATCCCGAGGTGCAGGTCATCGGCGGCAACATCGCCACCGCCGACGCCGCGCGGGCACTGGTCGATGCCGGGGCGGATGGGGTGAAGGTCGGGATCGGGCCCGGGTCGATCTGCACCACCCGCATCGTCGCCGGTGTCGGCGTCCCGCAGATCACCGCCGTCGCGAATGTCACCGAGGCGCTGGAGGGCACCGGCGTCCCATTGATCGCGGACGGCGGGCTGCGCTTCTCGGGCGACGTCGCCAAGGTCATCGCGGCCGGTGCCAACAGCGTCATGATCGGCGGACTCTTCGCCGGCACCGACGAGGCGCCGGGCGAGGTCGAGATCTACCAGGGACGCTCCTACAAATCCTACCGCGGGATGGGGTCGCTTGGGGCCATGGGCTCGACCGAGGGCTCCAGCGATCGCTACTTCCAGGAGGAAACCACCAAGGAGAAGCTGGTCCCCGAGGGCATCGAGGGGCGCGTGCCCTACAAGGGCAGCGTCCTGAACGTCATCCATCAGCTCGTCGGCGGCCTGGGCTCGAGCATGGGCTACACCGGCTGCGCGACCATCGAGGAGATGCGCACCAAGCCCCAGTTCGTGCGCGTCAGCGCGGCGGGGATGCGCGAGTCGCATGTGCACGACGTGCAGATCACCAAGGAAGCGCCCAACTACCGCATCGACACCTGACCCCTGACACATGCCCACACCCAACATCCACGCCGATCGCGTCCTCATCCTCGACTTCGGCTCCCAGTACACCCAGCTCATCGCGCGGCGCGTGCGTGAGGCCGGCGTCTACTGCGAGCTCCACCCCTATGACATGGGCCCCTCGGCGATCCGGGATTTCGCACCCACCGGGGTGATCCTGTCGGGCGGTCACCAATCCGTCCACGAGGCCGAGACCCCACGCGCCGACCCACTGGTCTTCGATCTGGGCGTGCCGGTCCTGGGGATCTGCTACGGCATGCAGACCATGGCCGCCCAGCTCGGCGGCAGCGTCGCCCCGGCCACCCATCGCGAGTACGGCTATGCCCAGGTGCGCGCCCGAAGTCATTCACGCCTGCTACGCGACATCGAGGACCACACCAGCCCGGAGGGCTACGGCCTCCTGGACGTCTGGATGAGCCACGGCGACCGCGTGGAGTCTCTGCCCGCGGGCTTCCAGGTGATCGCCGAGACCGCGAGCGCCCCCTTGGCCGGCATCGCCGACGAGGCGCGCCGTTTCTACGGCGTGCAGTTCCATCCCGAGGTCACCCACACCCGCCAGGGCCAACGGATCCTGGAACGCTTCGTCCACGAGATCTGCGGCTGCGGACGCCTCTGGACGGCGGGAAACATCATCGACGACAGCATCGCCCGGATCCGTGCCCGGGTCGGCAGCGACGCGGTCCTGCTCGGACTCTCGGGCGGCGTCGACTCGAGCGTCGTCGCCGCGCTGCTCCACCGCGCCATCGGCAATCAGCTGGCCTGCGTGTTCGTCGACAATGGCCTGCTGCGACTCGGCGAGGCCGATCAGGTCATGAGCACCTTCGCCCGGCACATGGGCGTGCGTGTGCTCCGGGTCGACGCCGAGGAGCGCTTCCTGGGCCGCCTCAAGGGCGTGCGCGATCCCGAGCAGAAACGCAAGATCATCGGGAACACCTTCATCGAGGTCTTCGACGACGAGGCGGCCAAGCTCACCGACGTCAAATGGCTCGCCCAGGGCACCATCTACCCGGACGTGATCGAGTCGGCGGGGGCCAAGACCGGCAAGGCCGCGGTCATCAAGTCACATCACAACGTGGGCGGGCTGCCGGAAGAGATGAACCTCGCGCTGATCGAGCCCCTGCGCGAGCTCTTCAAGGACGAGGTGCGCAAGATCGGGATCGAGCTGGGGTTGCCGTCCGAGATGGTCTATCGGCACCCCTTCCCGGGCCCGGGTCTCGGCGTGCGGATCCTCGGCGAGGTCCACAAGGAGGATGCCGAGACCCTGCGCCGGGCCGACCACATCTTCATCGAGGAGCTGCGCCGGGCCGGGCTCTACGACCAGGTGTCGCAGGCCTTCGCGGTCTTCCTGCCGGTGCGCTCCGTGGGCGTCGTCGGCGACAACCGCCAGTATGCCCACGTCATCGCCCTGCGCGCGGTGGAGACCCTCGACTTCATGACCGCCCGCTGGGCCCACCTCCCCTACGACTTCCTGGATCTGGTCTGCCGGCGGATCGTCAACGAGGTCCCCGGCGTCTCACGTGTCGTCTACGACATCACCGGGAAACCGCCGGGGACGATCGAGTGGGAGTGACCGCCCGGGCCGCCGCGGTCGCATCGGGGCAGGGTGCTGACGTGCAGTGAGGGTCCGGCTCGCGAGCCTCACCCACCGATGACACGTCCGATCCGCGACGATAGGGACTGGATGCACCTCGCGCTGGCCCTCGCCGGCCGAGCGGCGGCGCAGGGCGAGGTCCCGGTCGGCGCCATCCTGGTGCGGGACGGGGAGGTCATCGGCGAGGGCTGGAATTGTCCGATCGGCGCCCAGGACGCGACCGCTCATGCCGAGATCCGGGCCCTGCGCGACGCGGGGCGGCGCGTCGGCAACTACCGCCTCCCGGGCACCACCCTCTATGTCACCCTCGAGCCCTGCGTCATGTGCTCCGGCGCCCTCATCCATGCCCGCGTGGACCTCGTGATCTACGGCGCACCCGACCCCAAGGCGGGGGCCTGCGGAAGCGTCTTCGACCTCCTGCCGTCGGATCGCCGCTTCAACCACCGCACCGACTGCCGCGGCGGGGTCCTGGCCGACGACTGCGGAGAGACGTTGCGCGCCTTCTTCCGCGCCAGGCGCTCAACATAGACAATCCGAATACAGCCGCTTAGACTACCCGCCTTGTCGCGCGACCTGCCCGTGCGGCAAACCGTCCCGGAGAGGTGCCGGAGTGGCCGAACGGGCTTGACTCGAAATCAAGTGTACCCTTGCGGGTACCGTGGGTTCGAATCCCACCCTCTCCGCCAATCTATGATTTTTTAATGATATTATTCATCTACTTACGGATAGATCTGGATTTTCGGACCCCCATTTAGCCCCCCAATGTGCAGCTGCTTGACATGGTGGCTAGGCGCCGGCGCCTCGGATTACGGACCGATGCGCCAATGTGCGGGATGTCCGCCCGTCAGGCGAGCGCCCTATTCAGATCGCCGAGCCGGGCGCTCAACTCTGAGCGCATTCATCTCTTCGGGACAAGCGTGCGGGGCTCGACCCGCGGCTTCCCCGCCGGTCTCGGCAAGAAACTGGCCGGCGTTTCCAGGTTTCCGCGTCGAGTGTCTCAGAGGCCGCCTCAGGGCGTAACCCGTGCCCCTGACAGGCGAGGCAGCCGGCGACTTCATTTCCGATAGTTCGGAATCGCGCGCTTAAGGGCTACGGTGTGGCCTTCCGTTGGCGTGCCCGCGCTTTGTAGCCGTGACGGTTTGCGTCACGCAAACACTACGCCGTGCCGGCAGGGATTGCCAGGGAGGGGTTGTGAGGATCGGCGGGCGCCCGCTGGACAGCGCTGGTGGGACAGTGTACTGGCGGCAGAATCGAGCCGGTACCGCAGGCTCTCCGCCTGCAGGATGTTCTCCGCGACCACGCCTGGAAAATGGATTGGAAGGCTTCACCCTGCCAGGCACAGACCTCAGAGACCAGTGGGGCGAAAGTCAAACGGC
>NZ_JAJDNA010000116.1 GCF_022340925.1 Thiocapsa sp. | reverse complement strand
CCCCTCCCGCGCCATCTTGGCCGCTCTGCGGGACGATCGCGGGCAGCTTCCCAACCTGATTCGCACACTCGCCGAGTCGCCGGTGGCGCTCGACGCCTATCGTCAGCTCACGGCCCTGCTGGCCGGCTCCAGTCTGAGCCCGCTCGAGCAACAGGTGGTCTACATCGCTGCCGCGCACGCTAACCATTGTCACTACTGCTCGGCGCCGAACCCGATGCTCGGGGACGACGCCCAGGCGCTGGAGGTTGCATCCGCCATCCGCCGGGGGCAACGGCTGGACGACGTCCGTCTGCAGGCATTGCGTCGCTTCACGGCGCTCGTGAGCGAGCATCGCGGGTGGGTTGCTGAGGATCAGGTCGAATCCTTCCTGCGTGCCGGCTTCACGCGCGAGAACCTGCTCGAGGTCATCACCGGGATCGCATTGGTGACCTTGAGCAGCTACGCCAACCACATCGCCGCGACGCCGGTCGACCACCTCGCGAGCGAAGGTTCGGCCCCAGCGGCGCTCTCTGCCTGAACCTCCTCTCCCGAGGCGGCGCGCATCCGCGAGTGTGCGCGCGGCCCGCCGGGCCGTTCGGGCCTGCGCTTTCCGCCGCCCCGCACCGGATCCGCAATCCCAGGCGCCGGGACCGCTTCGCGCCCTTCGCCGCCGCCCGCGTCATCTCCCTCCGGCGCATCGGGGATGCGCCATCCGACGTGATGCCAATCGACTTCACTGACCCGGCGACAGCGCCGACCGAGCCGTTGCGTCGGTCGACGACGGCCGGTCCGACCGACTGACCCGACAAAATCCGCTCCTCAGGCGATCCCGCTTCGGGCTATCCTAGTGCCTGGGCCATTCGGCCGGACCCCTGCCGGCCGCTCGGGAAGACCCTGTCGGGAGCACAATATGGACATCGCCGAACTCCTCGCCTTCAGCGTCAAGAACAACGCCTCGGACCTGCACCTGTCGGCCGGACTCCCACCGATGATCCGGGTCGACGGCGACATGCGCCGCATCAATGTCCCGCCGCTCGAGCATCGCTCCGTGCACTCGCTCGTCTACGACATCATGAACGACAAGCAGCGCAAGGATTTCGAGGAGTTCCTCGAAACCGACTTCTCGTTCGAGATCCCCGGTCTGGCGCGTTTCCGCGTCAACGCCTTCAACCAGAAGCGCGGCGCCGGGGCGGTCTTCCGCACCATCCCTTCCAGGGTCATGTCGCTGGAAGAGCTGAACGCGCCGGCGAGCTTCAAGCAGATCGTGAGCGTCCCGCGAGGCCTGATCCTGGTGACCGGCCCGACCGGCTCGGGCAAGTCCACGACCCTGGCCGCCATGGTCGACTTTCTCAACGAGACCGAGTACGCGCATATCCTCACGATCGAGGATCCGATCGAGTTCGTGCACACCAGCAAGAAGTGCCTGGTGAACCAGCGCGAGGTCCACCGCGATACCCTGGGTTTCAGTGAGGCGCTGCGTTCCGCCCTGCGACAGGACCCCGACATCATCCTGGTCGGCGAGATGCGCGACCTGGAGACCATCCGGCTGGCGCTGACCGCCGCAGAGACCGGGCACCTGGTCTTCGGCACCCTGCACACCACGTCCGCGGCCAAGACCATCGACCGCATCATCGACGTCTTTCCGGCGGCCGAGAAGGAGATGGTTCGGGCGATGTTGTCGGAGTCCTTGCGTTCGGTCATCGCCCAGACCCTGATGAAACGGGTCGGCGGGGGCCGCGTGGCCGCCCATGAGATCATGATCGGGACACCCGCCATCCGCAACCTGATCCGCGAGGCCAAGGTGGCCCAGATGTACTCGGCGATCCAGACCGGTCAGGCCCACGGGATGCAGACCCTGGATCAGAACCTCAAGGAGCTGGTCGACAAGGGACTGGTCACGCGGCAGGACGCCCGCACGAAGGCGCAAAACAAGGACGGTTTCATCTGATCGGGCTGTCGCCGGCGGAGGCCGGCGCGAGAGCGCCGCTGCCCCTCGGCATCCGTGTCACCCGCCTGTCTGCGGCGGGCTGCCCGGACCCCTCACCTCGGGCACCCGCTGGCGGAGGCTCGGCCTGATGCCTGCTCCCTCTCGGGTCAGGTGCCGGTCTGCCTTGGCGGCCCCGGAAACGCGGCTTTCACGTCCGGCTGATTGAGCGTGGTGAGCGCCCAAATCCCGATGGGCAGAGTCAACAGGGAAAAGGGTCCGAACGGAAACAGGGCGATGATTGAAGCTGTGCGGGCGAAACCGTAGGCCTTGCGCGTGAGCATCCGGACCCCGCCGAGCAGGACGATCAACGAGTAACCTGCCTGCGGAATCACCAGGTATCCGAATGCGGGGTGAGTGAGGAAGGTCATCAGAGCGACGGCGAGGCCGAGGGCCCCGACGACGACCATGGCAACACCAGGCGGCTTGGCCGGCGCAGGTCCGCCGATCGCATTGTCCTGGTCCGATCGCCGCAGGGTTTTTCCCCCCGAGGGATTCAACAGCACCGAATCCGGGTGGGGGCGCCCTGCCGCCCCATCAGCCACTGGCCGAGATGGGCGTGTGCCCGGAATCGCCCGAAAGTCGGTCGCGGTTTGGCTTGCGGCGGCGACCATCTCGGGCGACAGGCTGGGGCTCAGCTGCCTCAGTGCTGCGACACGCTGCTCGACCGACGGATGGGCATGAGATGCCTCTCCCGGGAACGGCGCGACGACAAAGAGATGCGCCAGGCTGACGCTGACGGGCATCTGTGGCGTCTGCCTGGCCCACAATTTGGTCAGGGCCACGGCCAGGGCGTCGGGATTCAGTGTCAGCAGGCATGCTTCGGCGTCCGCCAGGAAGATACGTGTACGGGAGACGGCCCTGAGCAAGAGCGACCCCGCGAGGGGCGCCAACAAGGCGACATGGACAGGCAAGAGCATGATCAGCGCGAAAGCGAGGTTGCCTTCCGACACTGCACCATAGAGCCCAAACGCGACCAGGCCGAATACAGGCAGCAGCAACAGCGTCAGAATGAGCCCGAGTGGGGGCACCGCCCGCCATGCGGCCTTGAAGAGATCGAGCGGTAGCCAAAGCGTCGACACAATGGCTGCTGCAACTGTTTTCAACCGGGTATCGTAGTTTCCGATCTGAGCGAATTGCTGCGCAACGACCGCTTCGAGCTCTGCCCGCTCTCGAAATGTGCGATGCGCGCCATCAGCATGTGGGGGAAGGTCGAGATCATCGCGTTGTAGGCCAACACGTTGCGATTGTAAAACTGGCGTGCGTAGGCGATCTTCTCCTCCACGGCGGACAACTCCTGCTGCAGACTTCTGAAGTTTTCCGACGCCCGGAGGTCGGGGTAGTTCTCGGCGACCGCGAACAGTTGTCCCAGTGCCCGAGTCAAGCGGGTATTCGCCGAAGTGGCCTCGCCCGGACCCGTGGCCCTGCGCAGGGCGGTGCGAGCCTCGGTCACCGTCTGGAAGATCTCGCGTTCGAGTGCCGCGTACCCCTTGACCGACTCGATCAGGTTGGGAATCAGGTCACCCCGTCGCTGCAGTTGAACCGCGATCCCCGACCAGGCTTCGCTGACACGGAGTTGTCCGCGCGCCAGCTGGTTGTACGTCAGAATCGCGCCAACGAGCAAAACGGATACAACGGCGGCCGCGACACCTCCCGGTCCGATCATCCACTCCCAGGCAACCATCAACGCCGATCCGCGCGTGAGCTGCCGCGAGAGCGCGGTTTCGCCATCAGGCCGCCGATGGCAAGGGCGGCCAGGATGAGGACCGCGATGAGCGACGCCGCCTTGAACAGGGCTTCGCGAAGGAACGTGTCCTCTCCGACCCCCAGGATCCAGAGAATCACCATCAATGCGGTTGTCAGTACGAGGGCAACCGCCCCGGTGACCAAGATGCGTTTCGTCATGTCACCTGCCTGGAGACCAGCGTCAAGTCGGAGGCCCCCGCCGAGCCGTCAACGCAGGGTGGGCGGATCGGGATCGATCGCTAGGAACCGCCGCGGCATCCAGATGATTGCCGCGACGGCAGGCTTCCCTGCTGGGCTGGAAACGCCCTCTCCGAGTGGCACGCCGGCTCCGGCCGTGGCCGGCCGACCATCCCGCCCTCATCCGAAGCATAGGTCGGCGGGGTCGGACGTCAACACAGCGCGGCCGGGTCGGGGCCGGCCGGTGGCGTTTCATCCAGGCGGCGATCGCACGCGGGCGGGGTCCTGCGTGGCTCGCCCTGGCCGGCGGTCTCGCTCAACCGGCGATGCGCGGCATGCGAAACGGCAGCAGCACCTGCACCCACCCGGAGGCGAAGCGATCCAGCGAGAGGCTCTCGTGCACGCAGGTGGCCGTTTCGCCGCAGAGCCGGGTCTCCACGAGTGAGCGTGCGTAGAAGGGGGTGTCTTCGAGGGTCTCGATCACCCGTGCCCGGTGTCCGGACTCGCATTGAGTCCCCCGCGCGATGCGCCAGACCCCGGTCGTGGGCAGGCGCACCCGCGGCGGGGGCGCGAGCTCCTCGACCTCACCCGCCGCGTTGAAGCGCAGCGCCAGCGTGGCGCCGTCTCCCCGGCGCGCGGTCACGTCATAGAGCATGGCCGTGCCCTTCGGGGTGTTGGCGCGCGACCAGTCCCAGCACTGGAAGGCGTCCTCGAGCGGCTCCTCCCCGCGGTTCGAGTCGAGGTACCCCTGGCCGCTCCAGCGCAGGGCCGGACGCTCCAGCTCGACCTCGACGTGCGAGATCGGTGCGATCGGCCACCAGAGATGGCGTCCCGCGGGGTCGAGGGCGAACTCGCGCCGGTTGACGGCCGCCGGGACCACCCGGATCCGACCGCGCACCCGTGACGGGATGGGGGCGGTGAGCTCGTTGACCTCGATGGTCAGGGCCGCGCCGTCCCAGGTGAGACTGCTCGGACCGATGTCCAGCCGCCCTGCCTCCTGGCGCAGCCCCTTGCGGCCGCGCTCGGTCATGGTCCAGCGCTTGCCGGCCTTCCCGTAGAGCGCGACGTTGAGCGCGCTGTGGTCGAGCGGGTCTGGCCTGCCGCGTCTGCGCGCCCAGGCGTAGTAGGGCGAGAAGACGCTGCCGACCATCGCGATGATCGTCAGGCCATGGTCGCCGTCATCGCTCAGGGCATCGAGATACCACCAGAGGTAACCACCCGGCGTGACCCTCAGGTCGAAGCGAGGTCCGAGAGCAGCGCCGCCGCCGCCAGCCGACCCGACATCGCCGCCATGGGCACCCCCGCGCCCGGATGCGTGCTGCCCCCCGCCAGGTAGAGACCCGCCAGCTTGCTGCGCGACGGCGGTCGCGTGAAGGAGGCCTGCCAGCCGTGGGACGCCTGGCCGTAGAGCGCCCCCCCGGTCGCCGGGAAGAGCTGCTCGAAGACCGCCGGGGTCGTCACCCGGCTCGTCTCGGGGGTTCGGTGAACCTGCAGACCACAGCGTTCCAATAGGGAGAATGCCCGCTGCTCGCATTGCTCGATCTCCGCAGTGTCGAATGGATGCCGATCGCCTTTGGCCGGGGCGTTGAGGAGGCAGAGAAGTCGCTCGGGTCCCTGAGGCGCCTCGTCGTCGCGGTCGCCGCGGTCCTGGGCGCACACATAGATGGTGCCCTCGCGCGGCACCTGTGAGCGGCCGAAGATGTCGTCGAACTCGGCGGCATAGTCCCGACCGAAGAAGACGCTGTGGCGCAGCAGCGGGAAGCCCTCGGTGCGTGCCACCAGGCTCCAGGTGATCGCCGAGAGCGAACGCCCGGCCGGCGGGACCTTGGCGACCGCCTGGCGCACGCCGGACCCCAGACGCCCCGCGGCGAGCGCCGCCACGTCGCCGTTGAAGACGACGGCGTCGGCATGGATCTGCTCGCCGGAGGCGAGGCGCACCCCGCCCGCCCGTCCGCGCTCCTGGAGGATCTCCGCCACATCCGCCTGATAGCGGACCGTCGCGCCAAGTGACTCGGCGAGGCGCGCCAGGGCCACCGCGGTCTGGTGCATCCCGCCCTCGACCAGCCAGACGCCCTGCTGCTCCACGTGGGCGATCAGCATCAGGGTGGCCGGGGCGAGGAACGGCGAGGAGCCGCAATAGGTCGAGTAGCGGCCGAAGAGCTGGCGCAGCCGCTGGTCCTTGAAGTGCTGACCCAGGGCCTGCCACATGCTGTCGAACGGCTTGATCCGGCGCAGACCGGGGAAGCCGGAGACGCCGCAGCGGCTCACCAGGCTGAGCGGGTTGGGGCGCGATGAGCGAATGAAGGGACCGTCGAGGGTCTCGAAGATGGTCCGGGCGTGCTCGCAAAACCCCCGGTACCGCCGGGCCTCGGCCGCACCCGCGAAGTCGCCGATCGCATCGATCGTGCGCTCCTGATCGGCGAACAGATCCAGGCGCTCCTGCTCGCTCCAGGCGTGCCGTGCTAAGATCTCGACCGGCCGCAGCTTCAGGTAGTCCGAGAGGGATGCACCGGCCTCGGTGAAGATCTCCTCGAAGACCCAGCGCATGGTGAAGACGGTGGGTCCGGCGTCGATCCGGTGGTCGCCGATCCGGACCTCCCGCATCTTGCCTCCCGGGGTGGCGGCGCGCTCCAGGACATGGACCTCGAGTCCGCGCGAGGCCAAGTCCACCGCGGTGACGAGTCCGCCGATGCCGGCGCCGACGACGATGACTTTTTCTGTGGGCATCGGGTGATGACCTCTGTTGATTTGCATTTGACGCCTTAGACATCGCTGTCTATTGTACATGACACGGAAAAGTGTCAACCAATCCTTACAAATGGTGGCGACCTGGGGATCAGCGATGGATGCGACCGCGCGAATCGAGCAGGCCTTGGCCTCGGCGTTGGAATCGGCGATGACGCAGAGCTGTCCACCCCGACTCGCCGAGGCGGTCCGGCACGCCGTGTTTCCGGGGGGTGCACGGGTCCGGCCGCGGCTGTGTCTCGCCGTCGCCGCGGCCTGCGGCAGCCGCGATGTCGAGGCCGCCGATGCGGTTGCGGCATCCATCGAGCTGCTTCATTGCGCCTCGCTGGTCCACGATGACCTGCCCTGTTTCGACGACTCGCCGCTGCGCCGCGGACTTCCCTCGGTGCACCGGGCCTTTGGTGAGCCATTGGCCGTGCTGGCCGGTGACGCGCTGATCGTGCTCGCCTTCGAGAACCTGGCGCGGACCCTGGCCGGCAGCCCGGAACGGCTGGCCCCGCTTCTGATGACGGTGAGTCGCGCCGTGGGCATGCCCTCCGGCATCGTCGCCGGCCAGGCGTGGGAGTGCGAGCCTCGGGTCTCCGTGGCCGACTACCACCGCGCCAAGACCGGTGCGCTGTTCGCCGCGGCCACCGCGGCCGGGGCTCAGGTCGCAGGCGCCGATGCCGATGCCTGGCGTGTGGTCGGCGACCGCATCGGCGAGGCCTATCAGGTCGCCGATGATCTTCGTGACGTCGCCGCGAGCGCGCAGGAGGTCGGCAAACCGGTCGGTCGCGATGCGCTGCTCCACCGCCCGAGCGCGGCAGGCGAGCTGGGCGTGACCGGTGCGGTCGATCTGCTCCGCGGGTTGGTGAAGGACGCGATCGACGCCATCCCGCCCTGTCCGGGGGCGCAACAGCTCGCGGAGGTCCTGTTGTCGGAGTCGCGGCACATCATGCCCAAGGATCTTGCCGATCGCGCGGCCTGAGGACATCCCCCGCTCGGCGGGCGCGGATTGGGACGCGCCCGGCTGACGGACGCACGCGGTGTCGGGAGCGACGTCGTTTCGACAAGGCTTTTTCTCGAGGTTGCCCACGTGTCGATCTTCGATTCTTGGCTGGATTTGCGCAACCG
>NZ_JAJDNA010000105.1 GCF_022340925.1 Thiocapsa sp. | reverse complement strand
TTGGCTGCCGTCGATCAAACAGCGTGTGTTGGTCACAGTGGGCTGGGATTGGGACCGCCAGAGCCTCGACATCGGAGTCCGGGCAGGAACGGCGACCGACACCGACAGCGGAGTCTCCGTTCATCTGATCGAGGAGCCGGTGACCCTCGTCTCGGCGCCGCGGCGGATCATCAGCGAGCTGCTGCCGCGCCTGAACGAGCGCTTGACCGGCTCCGGCAGCACGATCGGCGATCCGCGCATCCGTGCGGGTACCGTCCTGCAGCTCGAGGGCCTGGGCGAGCAGTTCGGCGGGCTGTACCGCGTGACCTCGGCGACGCACAGCCTCGACAGCGGTGGCTATCGGACCAGCTTCGAGGTGCGCAAGGAGATCTGGTTTGGCTCGATCCCGGCCGTGCAGCAGGGCGCGGTCCGGGTCACGGGCGCGTTGGCCTTCGCTGGCTGAAGGGGGAACGACCCATGGCAGACGGTCTCATCGGCTCCGCCGCCCGGGAAGGGGCATCGAGCGATCGGCGCATCTTCGGCGTCGCGGTCGCCGAGGTCATCGAGAACCTCGACACCACCGGCCAGGGTCGGGTCAAGGTTAGCCTGCCGTGGCTGCCGAATATCGAGCCTTGGTGCCGCGTGGCCGTGCTGATGGCGGGCGACGAGCGCGGCACCTTCTTCATCCCCCAGGTCGGCGACGAGGTGCTGGTGGCCTTCAATCACGGCGATATCCGAGAGCCCTACATCATCGGCTGCCTCTGGAACGGCCAGCACCCACCCCCGACCCGGGTACCGACGGATGCGGTCAACAAGCGCATCATCCGCACCCCCCTCGGACACGAGATCGAGCTGGACGACGCCGAGCAGTCGATCACCATCACCAGCTCGACGGACCAGAAGGTCACCATCGACCCGGCGAAGATCGAACTGACGACGGCGCGGGAGACCGCGAAGCTCACGCTGACCACGGGGGGCGAGGTTTCCATCGAGGCCACGGTGAGCATCAAGCTCAAGGCGAAGAAGATCGAGGTCGAAGGAACCACCGTCGGGATCAAGGCCGACGTCGGCGCCACCATCGACGGCGGCAGCCTGTGCGACGTCGATGCGACCCTCGTCACGATCAATTGACAACTTGGAGTAGCGCCGATGCCTCCCTCCGCACGCGTAGGCGACCCAACCGGACATCCCGGCACCGTGGCGGGACCCGGCGTCTCCATGGTGCTGATCGGCGGCATGCCGGCAGCGGTGGTGGGCGACACGCATAGCTGCGCGATGCCGCCCACGGCAGGCCCACATCCGCCGACGCCCTTCGTTCAGGGGAGCATGAGCGTTCAGATCGGCGGCCGCCCCGCCTTGCGCATAGGCGACCTGGCCGGCTGCGGCGCGCCGATCGTCTCCGGTGCCACCGATGTGCTGATCGGGGGCTGAAGGTCGAGAATCGCATCATGACTGTGGACAAGGCATTCCTCGGTGTCGGTTGGGCCTTTCCGGTGCAGACGACGCCCGTCGGCGAGATCGCGATGGCGGCCTATGAGGAGGACATCCGCCAAGCGGTCCAGATCATCCTCGGGACCGCCGAGGGGGAGCGCGTGATGCGACCGGACTTCGGCGCCGGACTGCATCGGCTCGTGTTCGAGCCCATCAGCGCGACGACCATGGCGATGGTGCGGCATCGGGTGGAGCAGGCGCTGATCCGCTGGGAGCCGCGCATCGACCGTATCGAGGTCACGGTGACGGCGGAGCCTCCCGTGGGGCGGCTCGACATCGCGATCCGCTACCGCATCCGCGCGACGAACACCTTCTACAACCTCGTGTATCCCTTCTACCTGATGGAGGGGGAGCAACCGTGAGCCGTGCCGGCACGCCGATTCTCGATCAACGGGACGCGGCCCGAGTCTTGGCGGAGCTGCTGGCGCGCCGTCCGGCTTACCTGCCGGACTGGTTGCCGGCACCGGGGCAGGCCGGATGGGCCCTGCTGCAGGTCCTGAGCCGCTATGCGGAGATCGTCATCGACCGGCTCAACCAGGCGCCGGACAGGAACAAGCTGGCCTTCCTGGATATGCTGGGCATCAGCCTGATCCCGGCCCAGCCGGCACGCGCCCCGGTCGTCTTCGAGCCGCTGCCCAACGCCGGCGATGGGCGGATTCCCGCCGGGACACGGCTGGGTGCCGAGGTTGCGGACCGCTCGGACCCGCTGACCTTCGAGACCGAGAGTGCGATTGCGATGGCCGCGGCGCAGCTGGTCGCGGTCCGAACACTGTGGCCAGCTTACGACGAGTACGCGGACCATAGTCTCGACCTGGCTGGCCGCCGGCCTTTCCCGCTCTTTTCGCGCCGTCAGTCCGTTCCCCACGAGATCTACCTGGCCCACGACAGGCTGCTGGCCTTCGCCGGCAAGACGACGGTGCAGATCCAGGTGGATCTGGCGACGCCCGGCAGCGAGCCGCTCAAGATCGCCTGGGAGTACTGGGACGGCCAGACTTGGAGGCCATTCAAGCCCTTCGATGCGGACGACGAGCAGGCCAGCCGGGACGGGACCAACGGACTCACACGCAGCGGCGTTATCACGCTGCGGGCCGAGTGCGGCGACGCAAAGAAGACCACCGTGCATGGCATCGAGGCCTATTGGATGCGGGGGCGGTTGGAGCAGGCGTTGCCGCCGGATACGACGCGGGCTCTCGCGCAGCTTGATCGGCTCCATCTGAGGTGCGACGTCGATCGCCCGGGATCCTGGTCCGTGTCTCAGGAGGAAAGCGACGTCAGCGATGGGATGGAAATCCGGGTCAGGTACAAGAACGGCGCGCCCATACAGGGCCTTCGCGTCGATATATGGCTGGGAAATGAAGGCGACGCAATCGAGCTCTCGACCGATGAAGCTGGGACCTGCCGACTGGACGCCGAAGTCGTATTCCCGGGGAGCCATAGGATTGCGCTCCGCCCTCAAGAGCTTCCAGACATTTGGCTCACGGCTGAGGTGTCGGATGCACCGGTCAGACTGGATTTCGTGCTAACGCCTGGGGTGCAGCCTGAGAGCGCTTTTGCCGACGGCGTCAAGCTCGATCTAAGCAAATCCTTCTATCCCCTTGGTCAGCATCCGCAACCTGGAAGCGCATTCTATTTCTCGACAGAGGAGATCTTCAGCAAGCCCGGGGCAACCATGCACGTGATTCTGGACGGCCGCTTTCGGCGCGCGAAAGGTCTGGACACAGACACAAACGTCACCGAAGACTACCTGCCGACGCCGGAGCTCGCTTGGGCGTACTCGAACGGCAAGGAATGGCTGCCGCTTCATCTGGAGCTTCCAACACCGCTGCCGAATGAGAACGATGCCCCCCTGCATGCGGCGCTGTTCACTGCCGGGGAGCTGCAGTTCGAGATCGCGGTGCCATTGGATATGTCGCCCGTCACGGTCAATGGTGAAGAAGCCCTATGGATGCGCGTGCGTCTAGTGAAGGGCCAGTATGGTTACCTCCGAACGCTAGACACGGGAAACGGCCAGGTTTCGTTCGAAGAGATCGTTCCCCCTGTTGTCTCGATCTTTCGACTCGGCTACATCTACCGCTCCCCCTGGGAGCTTCCCACCCACTGCATCACCCACAACGACTTTCAATTCCAGGTCCACAGCCGCGACCTGCGCTGGCCAGGCCGTTTCTTCGCCCCGTTCGAGCCGGTTGCGGACCGTTCCCCGACGCTCTACCTGGGCTTCGACCGGCCCCTGCCGAACGATCTGATCAGCCTGTACCTGGACCTGGCGGAGAGCGAGACTGAGATGCCCCCGCTGGTCTGGGAGGCCCGGGACGGAACGCGCTGGCGCGAGCTGCGGGTGCACGATGAGACCAAGCATTTGGCGCGACCGGGGATGCTGTCGTTCCTCGCGCCGGACGTGGCGCCGCGGCCCCAGGCGACCTTCCGTCGGGCGGCGGATTCGGAGATCGTCATGGCCAATGCGCTGGAGGCGGCCGTGTTCCAGCCGGGGCAGCAGGTGACCGTCAAGAAGGACGACGACACCGAACTCGGAACGGTCGAGGAGGTTGCCGGGGAGAAGATCCGCCTCCAGGCCCCGCTGACCGGCTCCTATCGGGGCGGCACCGTCGAATTGGCCGCGTTGCCCCGGTTTGGTGTTGCGCTGGACTGGGTGCGCGGGCGCATGAAGTCCGACGGCGCGCCGCCGCGGAGCACGGTGAGCGGCATCCATGTCAATGCCACTTGGGCGCAGCAGGTGCAGACCCTGAGCAACGAGGTGCTCGGCTCCGGCACGGGACAGCCCAAGGAGTCGTTCTTCTTCAGGCAGGTCCCCGTGCTGCCCGGTGAGCAGGTCGAGGTCCGCGAGCTCGATGGCGCCCGTGCCGAGGTGGAGCTGCCGATGCTTCGAAACGCCCTGCGCCGACAGGGTCTGCCGGAGGACGCGGTGCGAGCCGTCACCGATCCCCGCGGCGGTCGCGTCCGCGAGGTTTGGGTGCGCTGGGAGCCGCGCGAGCACCTGTTCTTCTCCGGGCCGGATGATCGCCACTACGTGATCGAGCGCGGGCGCGGGCGACTGATCTTTGGTGACGGCGTCAACGGCCTGGTCCCTCCACCAGGGGCCAACAACATCCGCGCCAGTCGCTATTGCTCGGGCGGTGGGGTGGCCGGCAACGTTGCCGCCGGTGCCATCAGCCAGCTCTTGAGCGGTGCCTTATTCGTGCAGTCGGTGACCAATCCCCGCGCGGCCGACGGTGGCGCCGATGGGGAGGACCTCGATAGGGTATTCGCGCGTGGCCCGCAGATGCTGCGCCATCGGCGACGCGCGCTCTCGGCGCAGGACTATGAATGGCTGGCGCGGGAGGCCTCACCCGGTGTCGCCGCGGCGCGCGCGCTGCCGGCGACCGCGCCCAACGGCCGACCCGCGCCGGGCTGGGTGACCTTGATCATCGTGCCCCAGAGCCAGGCGCCGGAGCCGCAGCCATCCCTGGAGCTGCGCGATCGGGTGCACGTCCATCTCCTGGCCAGGGCGCCGGCAACGATCGATGCCCACCGGTTGGCGGTGATCGGACCGACCTACCTGCCCATCGGGGTCAGTGCCCTGGTCGTGCCCCGCACCATGGGCGAGTCCGGCGCGGTCGAGTCGGCCGTGCTGGCTGCGTTGGCGCGGTTTCTTCACCCGCTGACCGGCGGACCGGAGGGTCGGGGCTGGCCCTTCGGGCGCGCCGTCTATTTGTCCGATGTCGCCGCCCTGCTGGAAGGATTGGACGGCGTGGATCACGTGGAGGACCTGAATCTGCTGCTGAACGAGACGCCCCGCGGCGAGCGGGTCGTGGTGCCCCCGGACCGGATCGTCGTCGCCGGCCCGCTGCGGGTCGAGATGAAGACCCCTTCGCCGGCCTGATCGGAGCCCACGACCCATGCCCCTACCGCTTGCGAATCTGAGCCTGGACGACCGCCGCTGGGCCGACCTCGTCGAGGAGGGCCGGGCCCTGATCCCGCGCCATGCCCCGGGCTGGACCGACCACAACCTCAGCGACCCCGGCATCACGCTGATCGAGCTGCTCGCCTGGCTGACCGAGCAGAGCACCTATCGTCTAAATCGCGTACCCGAGCGGCATCGGCGCAAGTTCCTGAGTCTGATCGGCTATACGCCTCGCCCACCCCGGCCGGCGCTGGCCGTGCTGGCCGTCCCGGGATGGACGCTTCCCGCCATCGTTATCCCGGCCGGATTCGAATTCGAGACCGAGGACCCCGAGGGCCTGACGGTGGCCTTTCGAACGCTGCAGGAGCTGACAGTGGCGACGGTGTCACTGGCTGCCGTGCAGGTCGATCCCGGCGGCGGTGTGCTGGCGGACCGCAGCCGGGATTGGCGCGATGGCCTCCCGGTCGCGGTGCTGGGCGAACATCCACGACCGGGTGCGGCCCTCTATCTCGGGTTCGAGCAGATCCCGACCGAGACGCCGGTGTCGTTGGCCTTGCATTTCACAGGCGGAAGGACGGGATCCGATGCTCGCCTGGCGATCATCGAAGAGGCCGCCGAGCAACGCGCCACGAAGCGGCCGGTCCTGCCGGCCATTCACTGCGACGGGACGCCGCCGGTGCGCGAGCCCGTTCTGCCGCCGCACCACTCCGCGCGGATCATCTGGGAGGTGCTGACGGACCTGAACCAGGCCGGCATCGAGACTTGGCTGCCGCTCGAGCCCATGTCGAATGGGGCCAGGCCGGAGCCCGGTCAGGTCTGGGACGATACCCGGTCGCTGACCTTGGACGGCATCGTCGAGCTCAATCTACCCGCTGCCACTCAGAAGGAAAGCATCGGCTCGGTTACCACACCTCACTACTGGGTGCGCTGCCGACTCGAGGCGGGCGCCCTCGACGCTGCTCCCTTGCTGATGGATCTTGCCATCAACGCGGTCCGGGCCGAGCAAGCTCTCCCCATCGAGAACCGGTATGTCATCTCCGAGACCGCGACCATGGAGTTTGATGTGCCTGAACCGACCGCCGGCGATCTCGTCCGGCTGCGAATGACGCTCGACGCCACTGCGGCCATTGCAGGCCTGCGGGCTCTCGACCCAACCGCCAGCGACGCACAGGACCATCCAGATCTGCGCTGGCTGGACTATTGTGCACCGAGCTCGATTGGCCCCGGTTGGCTGACCCTCGACATTGCCCACATCGGGACCGGGACCGGTCTTCCCGGCCAAGCCCTCACGCTGCCGCAGGCTCCCGTTCAGCAGTCGAGCCTCCTTGTGTATACGCATCTGGAGGACGCCTGGACATCCTGGACGCGGCGCGACGACCTCGACGCCTCGCGCCGCACCGACCGCCATTTTGTCCTCGATGCCGCCACCGGGGCCGTCCGCTTCGGCGATGGCGAGCGCGGTCGGGTGCCAGAGGCGGGGGCCCTGGTCTTCGCGAGCTGGCGCTCGACGCAGGCCGAGGCGGGGATCCTGAAGGCGGGGTCGAGCTTCAGGCCCACGACGTCCAGCCGCAATGCCTTGGCGGGCTTGTCGGAAGAGGAGGCAGACCGGCTCGATCGGCTGACCGTCAATCCGGTGAACACGTGCTGCGGCGCGGCAACCGAGACTGTGGCCCAGGCCACCGGCCGTGCCGTCGAGACCTTGCATGCACACGAGCGACTCTTGGAGATTGCACAGGGGCACAAGCAAAGGACCTTGGATCAAGTGGCCGGTGCGGAGGTCCGCGCCATCGCTGCACCGACGCGTGCCGTGAGCTTGCTCGACCTGGAGCGCCTGGCACTGGAGGTCCCGGGCACGCGGGTCGCCCGGGCACGTGCCTGGTCCAGCCTGCATCCGGCCTATCCGTGCCTGACCGCGCCCGGAGTCGTGACCGTCGTCGTGCTGCCGGAGCTGCCGCGCGGCAGACCGGAGCCGAGCCCTGGCCTGATCGCGGCCGTCCGCTGCTTCCTGGAGCGTCGCCGCATGGTCGCCACCCGGCTGGAGGTGGTCGGGCCGCGCTACCTGGAGGTCGGCGTCATCGCCGATGTCCGGACCAAGGCGCTGGTCGATGCTGCGCGCGTGCGTGATGACATCCTCACGGCCCTCGATGCCTTCCTCGATCCTCTCACAGGGGGGCCGGCGGGGCTGGGCTGGCCCTTCGGCCGATCGGTCTTTCGTAGCGAGGTCCTGCAGCTCATCGACGGTGTGCAGGGCGTCGATCACGTGTTGAGCCTGCGCCTGATCGCGGCCGGCGCGGAGCCCTCCTGCGGGAATCTCAACCTTTGCCCCACCTGGCTGGTTGCCCCCGTCCAGCATCGCATCCGTGTGAATCCGGCGGCGGACGTTCTGCCGGATACCGGCCCGATCCGACCCGTTTGTCCGCCGGAGCCAGCCGGCGACAGCCCGAGCTGAGCAGAGCCATGACCGACGACCTGCACATCCCTCTCGATCGCGTCACCTACCGCGACGGTCAGCGCCTGACCGCGCAGGACCTGCGCGACGATCTTCGGCACACCGAGCGCCGGTGGCGGCTGCACAGCCGCGGCCTGCACGACACCTGGGGCATTGCGTTGGGGCTCGGAGTCGTCCGGGTCGGGGCCGACGAAGGGCGCGGCCCGATGGTCCGAGTCGAGCCCGGCTACGCCGTGGATGCACTCGGCAGGGACATCCTCCTCAGTGTTCAGGTCGATGTGCCGATTCCCGACCTGGGCGAGCCGCTGGTGCTTACGATGCGCCATCTCGAGGATGCCGCATTCCGTAGGCGAGCGGAACGGGCATTTGTCTGCCTCGGCTCCGGTCTGGATGATCCGCGTACCGAGCGGCCGGCCTTTCAGTGGCGCCGCCAGAGCGAGGTCCAATTCGGAGCCGAGATCCCGCTGACGCAGCTCTGGCCAGCCGTTGAGCAGCCCGACCCGCGCGTGCGCCGTTACGCCCGCACGCTCGTGCATCCGCATATTGCCTGGGGCGAGACCGAGGCCGGGAGGACGGGGTGGAAATACATCGACAATGAGTTTTCACCGCAGTATGGGTTGTACGTTGACGTCGATACCTCGGTGGCGGGTTTTGACCGCAGCCCCTTCTACTTTGCTCAGCTCATCGGCGATCTATCGCCGATCACATCGGCAGGACGCTCGGACGCCTCGACATTGCAGGGCGAAACCGCTCGGTTTTCGGACCTGTACGGCTACCTCTCGGAGACCGGCAAGCGCGCATTCAGGTTTCGGGTGTGCGGACCCTATGGCGACGCGCCCGATCCATCGACTGCGGCGGAGCAGATTGGGTGGCGCGTCTTCTGGATCGGTGTCGAGCCGATGGGCGGCTGCCGTCCGACCTTCGATCCGAGTTGGGCTCACTTCATTGTCCCGTTCCTCAGCTTCTTCCATGATTACCGGGCGACGGGACCGGCATAGGGTGATTCGATGAACGGCAAGGCAGACATCCCGAGCCTGGAGCGCCCGACCTTCTTTTCCGGTCAGCGGCTGATGGCCTGCGACCTCTCGGAGCTGCAGCGCGCGCACCGCGAGCGGGTCTGGCTGCACAACCGTGCGTTCCACGGCTGGGGCATCGGGATCGGGCTGGCGGTCACCGGTGAGGCGGGCGATACGCTGGTCAGGATCGACGAAGGCTACGCAGTGGATTGCCTGGGAAGGGAAATCATTCTGACCGAGCCACGTTCTCTGACCGTCCCTGCCGTGGCCGGCGGGCCCAGCGGAGACGAGGCTCTCTTTTGCCTGGTCGCCGCGTACCGGGACGACGCCGAGCAACAGGTCGCCGAGCGTCGCGCAGGCGTTTGCGTCCCCGAAGAGACGGTACGGCTGACTGAGGAGCCGCGGCTGGAATGGCTGACGGAGGAGCAGCTTCAAGAGCAGCAGGGCTTGGCTGTCGTGCTGGCCAAGGCCCGGGTGAAGAACTGCCAGCTCAGCCGGCCGCTGTCGCTCGCCGAGCGCCGCTCCGCGCGAGGCTCGCGACAGCCGTACATCGCAACCGGCCAGACTGTGCGCGGCGCGACGGCCTGGTCAGAGTGGCGCGACGGTGGCTCGCTGCTGGGAGTCCGGACACGGGTCGATACATCCGCGGCGAGGTTCCAGGCAACGCCGCATTATTTCGCCCATCTGGTCGGGGAGCGCTATCTCGCGAATCGCACAGATGATGTCGGAACAAGTTTTGTGATTCGCGCCATCCCGGAGGTGTGTGATGTGGCACCGAGCGGGTTCATGTTTCGGGTGCTCGTGCCCACCGACTCCGAAGCCGCGCTAGCCGAGGGGCGTATCGTGAGCACGGTGACATCGGGGCTCGATTGGCACGTCGTCTGGATGGGCGTCGAGGCCTGAGTGCGAGCCATGAACGCGGAATCGGGCTTTCTGCACCTCAACGACGCCAACCTCTGGTCGGGTTTCCACCGTGAGCGGGTCGAGATCATGCCGGACGGGGTCCTGTGCCTGGCATCTTCAGGCGCCGGCTATACGGCGCGCGGGGCGTTTGTCGGCGGCCCCTTCGACGCGCCCCTCGCGCTTCCCTGGCATCGTCTGCGCGTCCACGCCGATCCCCTGCACCAGGCCAGCCGCATGCAGCTCTTCACGCGCGTCGAGGCGGCCGACACGGACCTCGGAGACATCGACTTGGCCGCGGAGCAACCGTTTCCGGGCACCGGAGGCTGGCACCCGGTTTCCGCGGGCTGTCTCGATGCGCTGATCCCGGGCGACGGACCGCGGCTCTGGCTGGGCGGCATCCTGCGCGGCGACGGCACCAGCTCGCCACGGATTCACCAGATCCGCGTGGGCTATGGACGGGATGGATGGATAGATCACCTGCCGGCGATCTACCGCCGCGATGCGACCGAGGCCGATCTGCTGGACCGCCTGCTCGCCCTCGGCGAGAGCATCGGCGACGGCCTGGACCGGGCGATCTCCGACCTGCCGCGCTTGTTCGATCCCGCCGCAGCGCCGGGCGAGGGTATCCCGTCCTGGCTGACGTGGCTCGCCGGCTGGCAGGCCTTCGAGCTGGCCGAGACCTGGAGCGACGACGACAAGCGCACCTATCTGGCGGAGGCCTTCGCGCTGCACGGCAAGCGCGGCACCCGGGAAGGGCTGCGCCGCTACCTGAAGCTCTATGCCGGGGTGAATGCCTACATCGAGGAGCCGGCACGCAACACGCATCTCTGGTGCCTGGACGAGACCTCCACCCTCGGCCTCAGCACCATGCTTGCCCCCGCGCATCCCCAGGGGGCCGTACTCGATGCCACCGCGACCCTCGGCGAGTCCCACCTGACACTCGGCGAGGCACTCGGTGCGGCCCTGTTCGAGGACCTGGCCCACCGATTCTATGTCTGGATCGATTGCTCGCAGCTGGATCGCCCGGGCGCCCTCGCCGCCGTTCATGAGGTGCTGGAGCGCGAGAAGCCCGCCCACACCACCTACGAGCTGTGCCTGATCGAGCCACGCATGCGGGTCGGCGCCCAGGCCCGACTGGGCATCGACGCCATCGTCGCCGAGGGTCCGCCGACGGCACGACTCGGCACGCATCTGGGGACGGGCGTGCTCGCAGAGCAGGCGCCGGCCTGTCTCGACACACCGGAATCGACCGTTTGACGAAGGGGTACGCCCAATGGCACTGCCGCGCTTCGAACGAAACAATTACTTTTACGGCAAGCTGCTCGATGTCGCCGCGCTGAGCCAGGAGCAGCGCTACTACAACGGCAAGCGCTGGCTGCTGAACCGCTTGGTCACAGGCAGCGGTGTCCTTTGCGGGCTCGATGTCGTTGTCGATGGCGACGGCAGCCTGGTCGTCGAGCCCGGCGCGGCCATCGATAGCGCAGGGCGGGAGATCGTTGTCCCGTCGGCGGTGCCTGTCGCTGAGGTGGCGGACATCCCGGAGGAAGAGAGCCGCGATCTCTGCCTCGCCTACGCGGAGGTGTTGACGGACGAGGTGCCCGTCCGAGTGCCCGACTGCGATTCCACGAACAATTGCGCCTGCGGCACCGTCCTCGAAGGCTATCGTCTCTATCTGCGGGAGATCGCCGAGGTCGACGCCGACCCGGAGCCGCCCACCTGTGCCCTCGACGACTTCCTGTCGGCGGACTTGACGGAGCGACACAAGCTGATCCTGGAGCGCATCTATGGTGTCTGCCCGGACGCGCCGGAGCTGCCGGATGACGGTTGCGTACGGCTTGCTCGGGTAACCAGAGATTCCCCCGAGAGCATTCGCGTCGATTCCATTACCGGAACTGCTGCGGTTTTGAGCCACGCGCTGCTCTATGAGCTCATCCTTTGCCTTGCCGACCGCGTTGCGAGCCTGGAGCTGGAGCAGCTCGGCTACACGTTGACCATCGTCGGCGGAGACGGGCAGACGGGGTCGGCGCACCACTTCCTGGACGAGCCATTGGCTGTCGAGGTGCAGGACCGGGGGGGTGACCCGGTGCGTGACGTATTCGTCGAATTTCGGGTTGCCGATGAGGGATCGCTGCACGGCTTGCCCGACGAGATCCGGGGACGGATGCCACCGATGTCGCCGCCCCGGCTGCGCCCGAGGCTTACGCGCACCGACGACAAAGGCATCGCCGTGACCCGTTGGCGGTTGGCCCGGCGCCCCGAGACGCAGCATGTGACTGCGCGCGCCGTTGGATCCGCGACGACCGTGACCTTTTCAGCGACCGTCAGCGACTGCTGACCACCCGAAGCGGACCTGAGAAAGGGGAAAGACCGTGTCAAACCATAGCCTGCACCATTGTTACGATCCCGACTTTGGGTCTGGACCGGACCAGCCTGCCCTCGAGCGCAACCGCTATTTCCCGCGCAAGCTGATGACGGCCGAGGACATGCGGTTGGAGCAGGAGTACTTCAGCCAGAAGCTGCGCCGCCACAATCGGTTCCTGCACGGCTGGGGGGTCGTTTGCGGACTGGGTGTGACCGCGGATAGCGCCGATGACGCGCCGCCTTGGCAGGTGGTGATCGAGCCCGGCTACGCCCTGGGCCCCTATGGCGACGAGATCTATGTCGCGGACCCAGTGCATCTCGACCTGGCGCAATGTATCGAAGGCACAGGCACCGATCCCTGTGATCCCGGAACGCTGAACGGGATCGGAGCCAGCCAAGGCGCGCCTCTCTACATCGCGATCCGCTACGCCGAGTGCAATACTGCACCGGTGCGGGTGATGCCGGAGGGCTGCGCCTGCAGCGGGGAGGCCTGCGAATATTCGCGGACTCGGGACAGCTTCGAGCTCCGGTGCCTTAGCGATCTGCCGGCCTCGCATTTGCCCGACACGTCATTCGAGCTCTGCGACGCCGGAACGCCCCCATGCCCCCCTTGTCCGGAAGACCCTTGGGTCGTACTGGCGCGGATTACGCTGCCGACAACATCGACGGGCACACCGATTGCCGAGGGGGACATCGAAATGCAGGTTCGCAGACGGATCTACAGCACCGCCATTCTCCAGCAGGCGTTGATTCGCTGTTGCTGCTCCGAAACAGGGCCAGTGGGGACGCTGCGGGTTACGGATGTGGTCTTTATGGCCGGTGATGATGTGGAGCAGTCGGTATCGGAATCCGATGGGCAACCATTCGCGCAACCACTTACGATCGAAAGCCAACGGATCAATCGCTTGCAAGTCAGGTTTAGCCAGCCCATTGATTCTTCCTCCATCTCCTGTGTCCCCTCGGTGGCATTCGATCGGTGCTCTATTAAAATCGAAAAGTGGGATCAAGCGGGTTCTTTGGAACCGGTTCAGGGTAGCTATTTGATTGTTGATCAATTCAGTGTCGCCTTGTCGCCTACATCGGGTGTACCAAATGCACCCCCTCAGTTTGCATCCGGGGATTACCGGCTCACGTTATTTGGATTACCGGATTCAGACAACCGCATGGTAATTAGGGCGCTGAACGGCTTAGTCCTCGATGGAGAATTGGTAGGGGAGGGGGACGGATACAAGTTGCCGTCCGGTGATGGTCAACAGGGCGGAAACTTCGAGTTTCGCTTCCATGTTGGTTCCGCATAGAGTCCCGACTAACGCACGAGTCAAATCCACCACACGCGATGCCAAGACCTGAATACTTCATTGGCTCCTTCCTGTCGGCCGTCGATCTCCGCGCCGAGCAGGAATACCGACAAGGGCGGTT
>NZ_JAJDNA010000104.1 GCF_022340925.1 Thiocapsa sp. | reverse complement strand
TAGAAGGGGCCGTTGGAGTAGATGGCCGCGATGGAGTAGGTCTCGCCGATGCTGTCCTCCTCCAGGTTCAGACCGTTCCCGCCGCCGGTGGCACCACCCGCCGGGACGATGGCCGCGGCCAGCTGGAAGCCGGCCCAGCTCGGGCTGATATAGGCCACGACGTTGTCCGCGCGCAGGTCACGGAAACCCACGGTGCCATTGTAGTCGGCCATGGTGTCGACGAAGAGGTCCAGCTTGGCGGTCGAGATCTTCATGGGGGTGTCATGCCGTCCGAGCAGCAAGGTACCCCAGCCCCCGGCGAGTCCCACGAAGCTGTTCCGGTAGGTGATGGAGTCGCTGTTACTGAGGACATTGTTGTTGGTGTCGTTCAGGTTGACACCGAGCTCGACCTGATAGATCGCCTTGAGGCCGTTGCCCAGGTCCTCGGAGCCCTTGACGCCGATGCGGCTGGCGCGACCCTCGCCCGGGATGTAGCCGTTACCGGACATGCCCCAACCCTTGAAGTCTTCGCCCGGGGCGGTCTGCACGATGGTGGGGTTCCCGGTGACAGGATCCAGGATGACGTTGCCGTTGGCATCAGTCGCGAGGCCGAAGGTGGGCGCGAGCGCGTTCGTCACCTCGGCATAATCGAGGGAGACATTCAACTTGCCGTACAGGATGGCCTCGGCCATGGCGGCGCCAGGGGCGACCATCGCGGCGGAAACCGCCAGGGTAAGAAGCTTTTTGTTCATGCCGTTCTCCACTGTTGTGAATTTGTCAGATCGACTGCAGAAACCGAACGCAATGCTGCTTTGCAGGCTGAACTATAGTGCAGGGCAGAGCCTTTTGCAACACATTGGGCTAAAAAAATACACACGCCCCCAGGATGTCTCTTTTTTGCACTCGACCGCCAGGCGAGAGGCCCAGCGGGCCGACTGGCTGCGTCAGGCATGTCGCCCGAGAGGCCCCTTCCCTAAGGGCAGGCCGCGCCTTGCAATGCCATCGGCGCGGCGTGGCAGGAACGGAAAGTCGGGCCCCGTGCCAACGGGCTCCTTGGTTTGATTCGGGTGAAGCGAGGTGCGGAAGCGAAGACCGGCGCCCCGCGTTTGATCGCAGGCCGGATGGCGTGGCAGCCAGGCCAGGGTGGCGCCGCAATCGCCGGCCTCAGGCCGATGAGGCGGCTTTCAACGGCCGAGGGGGCCACGGATGGCGTCTGCACAACAAGAACGACCTGTCGCGCAAAGTGTACAAGGGACGCGCTCGACCGCGGGGCCTCTGGCCTCCCGCGCTCGCCCGGCGGGACGCGGCGAGCGCCTTGGGCTGCCGCGCGGCTGGACGACCACAGGCGTTCAGGGGGGCGATCGGAGGGCGCCGCGGTGGGTGGCCTGACCCGCGACGCCAACGCGCACCGGGCTCGGTTCGGCGGCAGCGGCCAGGGGTGTTGGCTGGGGGACTAGGATTCGAACCTAGGTTGACGGAGTCAGAGTCCGCTGTCCTACCACTAGACGATCCCCCAAGATCGGAGAGGCCATCCGGGGACGGCCGCTGGGAGACGGGAATCGACGGGATCAGCCTGAGCGGCGACCCGGCGCTTGCGATCGCATCCGGAGCCCCGACCGCGTCCCGCCGCCCTATCAGCGCTTCGAGAACTGCGGGCGCTTGCGCGCCTTGTGGAGACCGACCTTCTTACGCTCGACCTCGCGGGCGTCGCGGGTGAGAAAGCCGGCGCGACGCATGGGAGAGCGCAGCGTCTCGTCGAACCGCGCCAGCGCACGCGCGATGCCGTGGCGAATCGCACCCGCCTGACCGGTGTTGCCGCCACCGCTGACCGTGGCCTTGACGTCGACCCGATCCAGGAGACCGGCGGTCTCCAGCGGCTGGCGGACCACCATCCGCGCGGTCTCACGGCCGAAGAACTGGTCGAGCGGCCGATCGTTCACGGTGATCGAACCCGAGCCGAGGGTCAGGAAGACCCGTGCGGTAGCCGTCTTGCGTCGACCCGTGGACTGTTGTGTCTCGGACATGCGTCTGGTTCCTAAGCCCTGATTCTTAAACGTTAAGCTCGAGGAGCTGCGGCTGCTGCGCCTGGTGTGCGTGCTCAGGGCCGGCATAGACGCGGAGCTTCCTGAACATGGCGCGACCGAGCGGCCCGCGCGGCAGCATCCCCTTGACCGCGAGCTCGATCGCCCGCTCGGGTTTGGTCTCGAGGAGCTTGGTGAGATTCATCGACCTCAGGTTGCCGACGTAGCCCGTGTGGCGATAGTACATCTTGTCTTGCAGCTTGTTCCCCGTCACACGCACCTTGTCCGCGTTGACGACCACCAGGTAGTCACCGGTGTCGACGTGCGGCGTGTATTGCGGCTTGTGCTTGCCGCGCAAGCGCAGTGCCAGCTCGCTCGCGAGTCGCCCGAGGGTCTTGCCGTCCGCATCGATCAGATACCAGGCACGGCGGACCTCCGCCGGTTTCGCGCTCACTGTCGTCGTCATGTCCGTCGCTCCAGGGTACCGCACCCGCTCCCGGGCACTCGCGCGCCTGGTCGGCGTGCGTGCCAGCGACTGGCTTGGAGCGCGGCGTGGATTCATTTTCAAGCTCGAGAAAAGACCGCGAAGTGTACGTGACCCTGCCAGCTCGCGCAACCCCGCCCTCAACCGGGCAGGAGCAGGCGCTCGACGACATGGCCCTTGACCAGATGCTCCTGAAGGATCTCCTCCAGATCCTCGCGATCGACATAGGTGTACCAGGTGGCCTCGGGATAGACGACGACCACGGGCCCCTCGGCGCAGCGGTCGAGGCAGCCGGCGGTATTGACCCGCACCCCCCCGGGTCCGGTCAGGCCCAGCTCCTTGGTGCGCCGCTTGAGGAAGTCGCGCATCGCCGCGGCCCCGCACTGGCCGCAGCACTGGCTGCCGTCCTCGCGCTGGTTGATGCAGAAGAACAGATGATAACGGTAATACGACATCGCCAATGATCCAGATTGCCCGCAAGGACCTCGCGGAAGCGTACCATAGGGACCGATGGGGCGCGGAAGCGATCCGACGCGCCCACCGGACCACACGATGACGCCCCTCGCTTGAAGACACCCGCCTCAGAGCGCCCCAGCGTAACCGACGCCGGCTCGACCCACGACCTCTTGCGCCTTGCCGATCAGTGCGTCAAATGCGGACTCTGCCTCCCCCACTGCCCGACCTTCCAGAAGGCTCGCAATGAAGCAGACTCTCCGCGCGGGCGCATCGCCCTGATCCAGGGCTGGGCAACCGGGCACCTGGAGATGACCCGCACCCTGGAGGGGCACCTTGACGGCTGCCTCGGCTGCCGCAACTGCGAGCGCGTCTGCCCGTCGGGGGTGGCCTACGGACAGATCGCCGACATGGCGAAGGCACTTCGGGTCAAGGGCTTGCCGGCGTGGAGGCGCCGGCTGACCTCCGCCGGACTGCGCGCCCTGTCGGACGCCCGTTGCGTGGCCCAGGCCGCCCGGCTGAGCCGTCTCTATCTCGGCCTTGGGCTCGCTCGCCTCGCCGAGGTCATCGGTGTGGCCCGGATTGCCGCCGTCCGACCCTATCATCGGCTGGCGACCGCCATGGGCGCCGCCGCCCGGCGTGTCGGCGCACGCGATCCAAACCACGCGGATGTCGACCTCTTTGTGGGCTGTATGGGGTGCGCCGCCTCGGGACATGCCATCGAGGCAACCCGGGTGGTCGCGACCCGACTCGGCCTGGAGATACGCATCTCCCCGGATCCAACCTGCTGTGGCGCCCTGCTCAGACACAACGGCTACCCCGCGGAGGCCGACACGCGGCTTCGCGCATGCACACGGACCCATGGCTCGCGCCCTCTGGCCGGGCTCGCCAGCGCCTGCGTGGCCGAGCTGAGGGAGGAGCCGGCGCTCGCCGACACAACCGAGCTGTGCGCTTTTCTGAACCGGATACACTGGCCGGAGCGACTCGAGATCAGCCCGCTGCACGGCCGCGTGCTGATTCACGAGCCCTGCTCACACCGCAACCGGCTCGGCGGGAACGCCGCCGTCCATCGCTTGCTGGCGCGTATCCCGGGTCTCGACCTGGCGCCTCTGCCGCCTGGTCAGGGCTGCTGCGGCGCCGCGGGGACGTACCTTCTCCAGCAACCGGCCATGGCAGAAACCCTCCTCGGTGATCTGCTCGCCCCGCTCCGAGCGGATCCCCCGGACGTCCTGGTCACCACCAACCCCGGTTGTGCGCTGCACCTCGCCGCGGGTATCCGCGAGGCGGGGCTGGACATCGAGGTCTGTCATCCCGTCGAGCTGCTCGCGCGGGCGCTCGACTCCAGCGAAGCGGCTGCCGATTCCCCGGAGGTCCAACGCCGCCGGCTGCAGCGTGAACCCCTCGCCAGACGCGGCCGGATCCTCGATACTGACGGCCAGCCAATGTGAACGGGAGCCCCTCATGACGACTCGCCACTACTCCCCGATCGATCAGCTCTTGATCACGGCCGATCATGCCCTGCGGACGCTGTTCGGGCGCCCGCAGACCACCGAGCGACCGAATCCGGCCGCCGACCTGATGGAGGCCGACCTCAGCGAAGACCAGCGCCGCCACGTGGCGCGCCTGATGCGGATCAACCACACGGGCGAGGTTTGCGCCCAGGCCCTCTACCAGGGTCAGGCACTGACGGCCAAGCTGCCCGACACCCGCAAGCGCATGGAACGTTCCGCCAAGGAGGAGAATGACCACCTCGCCTGGTGCGCAGCGCGCCTGGAGGATCTCGGGGATCGCAAGAGCCTCTTGAACCCGCTTTGGTACGCCGGCTCGTTCGCCATGGGCGCCGCGGCGGGACTGGCCGGCGACAAATGGAGCCTCGGTTTCGTGGTCGAGACGGAGCGTCAGGTCGAAGACCACCTCGACGAGCATCTGGAGCAGATCCCCGTCGAGGACGAGAAGACCCGCACCGTCCTCGAGCAGATGAAGGCCGACGAGGTGCACCACGCCCAGCTCGCCCGGGCCGCGGGCGGCGCAGAGCTGCCCGCGCCCATCCGCCTCGCCATGCGCCTGACATCCCGCGTCATGACGCGGACCGTGTATTGGATTTAACCCGAGACGGGCGTTGACCGATTCGAGGCCCCCCACCGCCGCGCGCACTGCTCAGCAGCCCATCAGCTCCAGGTTGCGAGCCAGGTTGCAGCCGTAGAAGATCTCCGAGAGCTCGCGACGCAGCAGCTTCTGGATGCGCCGGCGCTCGGACTCGGCGAGATCCGCGGCCTCGATGCAGAAGAGATAGTCATCGAGCCGGAAGTGCTTGATCACCATCTTGGTGTGAAACAGGTTCTCCTGGTAGACATTGACGTCGACCATCTGATACCGGTTCTTCGTATCCCGCGACAGGTAGTTCTGGATGGAGCTGATGTTGTGGTCGATGAAGTGTTTGCGCCCGCCGACGTCGCGGGTGAATCCGCGTACCCGGTAGTCCATGATCACGACGTCCGACTCCAGGGCGTGGATGAGATAGTTCAGCGCCCGCAGCGGCGAGATCCGCCCGCAGGTGGAGACGTCGATGTCCGCTCGAAAGGTGCTGATCCCAGTCTGGGGATTGCTCTCGGGATAGGTGTGGACCGTGATATGACTCTTGTCCAGATGGGCGACCACCGCCTCCGGCAAGGGTCCCGGGGAGGCGGTGTTGGAGAGCTGACCGGCCGCGATCGGCTCCTCGGAGATCAGCATGGTGACCGAAGCGCCCTGGGGATCGTAGTCCTGGTGGGCGACATTGAGGATGCTGGCACCGATGATCTCCGCGACATCGGTGAGGATCGCGGTCAGGCGCGCGGCATTGTAGGCCTCGTCGATGTAATGGAGGTAGGCCTCGCGCTGCTCGTCCGAGTCCGCATAGCAGACGTCGTAGATATTGAAGCTGAGCGTCTTGGTGAGGTTGTTGAACCCTTCCAGACGCAGCTTTTTCAGTGTCGTGGGCATCGGCGCGAGACCTCCGGGAAAACGGGAGCGCGCACGCTACCGTCCGGATCCGAAGGATGCAAGACCGGATCAGAGTCCGTGGATCTCGAAGTCATGGGTGATGGTCGCCGTCGCACCCAACATGATCGACGCCGAGCAGTATTTCTCCGCGCTGAGCTCAATGGCCCGCTGCACCCTTTGCGGGTCGAGGTCGCGCCCGGTGACGATGAAATGGACCTGGATGCGGGTGAACACCTTCGGCTCCGACTCGGCACGCTCCGCGGTCAATTCCACGACGCAGTCGGTGACTGGCTGACGCGCCTTGCGCAGGATGTGCAGGACGTCGAACTGGGTGCACCCACCCAACCCCAGCAGCAGCATCTCCATGGGACGCACGCCCAGGTTGCGGCCGCCAAGCTCAGGCGGGCCGTCCATGACCACGGCATGTCCGGAGCCGGACGCCCCCATCATGGTCGCCCCTTCGATCCATTTCACCCTCGCCTTCATCTCGACCCCTCCGCTCAATGATCGCGTTCGTCTTTGCCACGCCGCAGACCTGTTCGACAAGGGCCAGCCGCACGCATAGAATCAAGGCCCATGTCCGGGAGCGACAGGCGCATCGGCCCATGACCATTGTGACACCGCCAAAGCTGGCCCCGCCGTGGCTGGATCCATTCCTGCGCTACTGTCATACCAAGAGCTATGACAAGAACGTGGACTTCATCCGTCAAGGGGAGCCGGCAGACACATTGTATTATCTCCTCGAGGGCTCGGTCGCCGCCATGATGGACGATCGGGAGGAGCGCCGGGAATTGCTGCTCGCCTATATTAACAAGGGCGAGTTCATCGGCGAGATGGGACTTTTCATTCCCCAGACCACTCGAAGCGTCATCATCCGCACACGCACCAAATGCAAGGTCGCGCAGATCGCCTACCAGCGGCTCGATCGTCTCCTCGACGCCGAGCTCAAAGACTATGCGAAAGACTTCCTCTACAGTGTTGGCCTGCAGCTCTCTCAACGCCTGTGTCAGACCAGCCGCAAGGTCGGGAACCTGGCTTTCATGGACGTCAGCGGCCGGATCGCCAGCACCCTTCTGGACCTCTGTAAACAGCCAGATGCCATGACCCATCCGGACGGGATGCAGATCCGTGTCACCCGACAGGAGCTGTCCCGCAACGTGGGCTGCTCGCGGGAGATGGCCGGACGGGTGCTCAAGAGTCTGGAAGAGCAGGGCATGGTCAGCGTCAAGGGTAAGACCATCGTCGTCTTCGGGACCCGCTAGCAGCCTGTCTGACCTGAGCGATCGTCGCGAGCCGAGTGGGAGAGCGAGGGCGGATCTGGGCCGCTCTCCCGCCGGCGCAGCAGATCGGCCTCAAGTCAGACAGGCTCCGACTGGGTCGAGTCGGCGACTGGCGCGGGAACCCTAGGCCGCGGGGAGTCGCCGGGCATAGGTCACTCTGGCGGCGGGCGCTCCCCAAAGAACAGCCGCGCCAATTCCGCGCCGGGCTCATCCGCGCGCATGAAGGCCTCGCCGACGAGGAAGGCGTGGACGCCACGCGCACGCATCCGGGTCACGTGATCCACGCCCAGGATCCCGCTCTCGGTGACCAGGAGGCGATCTCGGGGGATGGCATCCACCAGCCCGAGGGTCGTCTCCAGGCTCACCTCGAAGGTGCGCAGGTTACGGTTGTTGATCCCCACCAAGCGCCCCGGCAAGGCCAGCGCCCGCTCGAGCTCGTCCGCGCCGTGCACCTCCACAAGCACGTCCAGCCCCAGTTGCTGGGCCAGCTCGTTGAGCTCGCCCAGCCGGCTGTCGCCGAGCCCGGCGACGATCAGGAGGATGCAGTCGGCACCCAGGGCCCGGGCCTCATAGACCTGATAGGGGTCGATGATGAAGTCCTTGCGGATCACCGGCAGGTCGCAGGCCGCCCGCGCCGCCTGTAGATCGGCATCGCTGCCCTGGAAGAAATCCCGGTCGGTCAGGACCGAGAGGCAGGCGGCCCCATGTCGGGCATAGCTCGCGGCGATCTCGGCGGGCCTGAAGTCGGCACGCAGCACGCCCTTGCTCGGACTGGCCTTCTTGATCTCGGCGATCACCGCCGGCGCCCCGGCCGCGACCCTCGCCTGGAGAGCGTCGGCAAAGCCGCGTGGAGGGCCCGCCCGATCCAGCAACGCCCGCAGCCCGGCCAACGGCATTCGCGCGCTCCGGACGGAGACCTCCTCGGCCTTGCGACGAAGGATCTTCTTCAGGATGTCCGGCGTGTCGGCGGCCATCCTCAGGCGCCGCCCGGCGCCCGATCGAGGCTCCCCGTGAGGGCGATCAGGCGGTCGAATCGCCGTTGTGCCTCGCCGTTCGAGATCGCGGTATCGGCCTGCGCCAGACCGGCGGCCAGGCTCTCCGCACGACCGGCCGCGTAGATCGCCGCGCCGGCGTTGAGCTGGACGATGTCGCGCGCCGGACCCGATTGATCGGCGAGCACGCCGAGCAGCATGGCGAGGCTCTCTTCCGGGTTCCGGACACGGATCGCGTTCAGATCGGCCCGCCTGAGTCCGAAGTCCTCGGGGTGGATGCTGAACCTGCGGATGAGCCCATCCTTCAACTCGGCCACATCCGTGATGTCGCCGATACTGATCTCGTCAAGACCGTCGCGGGCATGTACCACCAGGACATGGCGGCTGCCGAGACGCTGAAGGACGAGGGCCAGGGGCTCGAGGAGATCCTCACTGAAGACGCCGAGGACCTGATTCGGCACGCCGGCGGGGTTGGTCAGGGGGCCGAGGATGTTGAACATGGTTCGAACGCCCAGCTCCCTGCGCGGACCGATCGCATGCTTCATGGCACTGTGGTGCCCGGGCGCGAACATGAAGCCGACGCCGACCTCGCGCACGCAACGCGCAACCTCCTCCGGGGTCAGGTCCAGGCGCACCCCGGCGGCCTCGAGCACATCCGCTGCGCCCGAGCGGCTCGAGACCGAGCGGTTGCCGTGCTTGGCGACGTGGCAGCCGGCCGCCGCCGCGACGAACATGCTGGTGGTCGAGACGTTGAAGGTTCCCGAGGAATCGCCGCCGGTACCGACGATGTCGACCGTGTGATCGAGTCCGGCGATGTCGACGCCGGTCGCCAGCTCTCGCATCACCGCGGCGGCGGCCGCGATCTCGGGCACCGTCTCCCCCTTCATCCGCAACGCAACCAGGAAACCCGCGATCTGGGCCGGGGTGGCCGCACCGGTCATGATGGCGCGCATGACCTCGGTCATCTCCTCGCTGCTCAGGTCCTGGTGGCCGATACAGCGGCCGATGGCCCCGTTCAGATCCATTGTTGAGCCGCGTCCTGCATGAAATGCATGGTTGTCATGTTGGATCGACCTCGTCTCAATCCCCGACCGCAGTAGCGAACGCGGTTTCGCGCTCGATGAAGTGACGCAGCAGATCATGGCCATGCCGGGTCAGGATCGATTCCGGGTGAAACTGCACGCCCTCGACCGGCAGCTCGCGATGCCGCACCCCCATGATGGCCTCCCGGGTACCCTCGGGAGTCTCGGTCCAGGCGGTGATCTCCAGGCAGTCCGGCAGGGTCGCCGGATCGATCACCAGCGAATGATAGCGGGTCGCCTCGAAGGGACTCACGAGCCCCCTGAAGACCCCGGCGCCCCCGTGATAGATCGCCGAGGTCTTTCCATGCATCACGGACGGCGCCTTGACGATCCGCCCGCCAAAGGCCTGACCGATCGACTGATGCCCCAGACAGACCCCGAGGATCGGGACCCGACCCGCCATCGCCCGAATGAGCGGCACCGAGATCCCGGCCTCGTTCGGCGTGCAGGGCCCCGGGGAGATCACGATCCGCTCGGGGGCAAGCGCGATCGCCTCCTCGAGGTTCAGCTCATCGTTGCGCACCACGCGCACCTCGGCACCCAGCTCACCCAGGTACTGCACCAGGTTGTAGGTGAAGGAGTCGTAGTTGTCGATCATCAGCAACATGGGACGCCCCCCCGCGCGCATCGGCTTCCGGTCATCGCTCCGGTCCCCGCTCGATCCCGGCCTCGGCCGCCGCCACCGCGCGGAACACGGCGCGGCCCTTGTTCATGGTCTCCATCCACTCGAGGTCCGGCACCGAGTCGGCCACCACGCCGGCGCCGGCCTGGATGTGCAGCATGCCGTCCTTGATCACGGCGGTGCGGATGGCGATCGCGGTGTCCATATTGCCGTTCCAGGCGAGATAACCGACCGCGCCCGAGTAAATGCCGCGCTTGACCGGCTCCAGCTCGTCGATGATCTCCATGGCGCGGATCTTCGGCGCGCCCGAGACGGTGCCGGCCGGAAAGGTCGCGCGCAGGACGTCGATCGCGTTCATCCCCTCCCTCAGGTCACCGACGACATTGGAGACGATGTGCATGACATGCGAGTAGCGCTCGACAATCATCCGATCGGTCACGCGCACGCTGCCGATCTCGGCGACACGCCCCGCGTCGTTGCGCCCCAGATCGATCAGCATCAGATGCTCCGCGAGCTCCTTGGGATCGGCCAGGAGCTCGGTCTCCAAGGCCAGATCCTCGGCCTCGTCGTGGCCCCGGCGACGGGTTCCGGCAATCGGACGCACCGTCACCACGCCGTCCTCCAGCCGGGTCAGGATCTCAGGGGATGATCCGACGATATGAAAATCACCCAGATCCAGGAAATACATGTAGGGCGATGGATTCAGTCCGCGCAGTGCCCTATAGAGATCCAGGGGCGGTGCCCGGAAGGGGATCGAGAGACGCTGTGAGATCACGACCTGCATGCAATCGCCGGCGAGGATGTAGTCCTTGATGCGCTCGACCGCGCGCTTGAAGCCATCCTCGGTGAACCCGGACACGAAGTCGGTCTCGCTGACCCGGCGCTCCGGCCGAGCCGGCGCCCGCGGCGCGCCGCGGCGCATCCGCTCGCAGAGCTCGTCGATCCTCGCCTCGCCGGCCTCCAGGGTATCGCCCGCGCTCGGGTCGAGGTGCAGGATGATGTACATCCGCCCGCTCAGGTTGTCGAAGACCACAACCTCGTCCGAGACCATCAGCAGGATGTCCGGGGTGCCCAGTTGGTCCGGGTTGGGGCTGGTCGCCAGACGCGGCTCGATATAGCGGATGGTGTCGTATCCGAAGTAGCCGACCAGCCCCCCGGTGAAGCGGGGCAAACGGGCCAGGTCTGCAACCCGGAAACGCTTCTGAAAGGCATCGATCCAGGCCAGGGGATCCGGACTCTCGACCGCCTCGACAATCCGGCCGTCCCGCTCCACACGGATGCTGTGACCGCTGACCCGAAGCAGGCCGCGGCAAGGCAGGCCGATGATGGAGTAACGCCCCCACTTTTCACCGCCCTGCACGGACTCGAGGAGATAGGAGTACGGGCCTTCGGCCAGCTTGAGATAGACGCTCAGCGGGGTGTCGAGGTCAGCGAGGACCTCACGGAGGATGGGGATACGGTTATGGCCCTGTTCGGCCAGGGCGCGAAAGGCGCTGGGGGTCATGGGGGGTCTCCGGGCGATGCGTCAGGGAAGATCGAGGAAGCGTCTCAACCTCGCCATCGCCGCCCGGTCATTAAGCCTGTCACCCAGCGCCCCATACTCGACGGTCCCTCGCTCGTGATCGAGTCGAACCGCAGCTCATGGTGCTCCGTTGCCCGCCGCCGGACTCAGGCCGCGGCGACCAACAGACCCTCGAGCTCGGTCATGGAATCGATCACCGCGTCCGGTTCGGCCGCGTGGATGTCCTGGCCGTGGTTGTACCCGTAGCTCATACAGATGATCCCGAAGCCCGCGGCCCGGGCGGCCTCCACGTCGCTCACCGAGTCCCCGATCATGAGCGCGTCGCGCGGGTCGACCCCGAAGTGCTGCGCCGCGTGGAGCAAGGGCATGGGATCCGGCTTCTTCTTGGGGAGCGTGTCACCACTGACCACGAGGCTGAAATTGTCGCGGATCCCGAGATCACGCAACAGCGGCTCGGTGAACTGGGCGGCCTTGTTGGTCACGCACCCCAGTGGGTAGCCTGCGGCCTTCAGGAAGGCGATGCCCTCCCGCACCCCAGGGTACAGCAGCGAGCGCTTCGAGGTGTTGTCCGCATAGAGCTCCAGGAAGATCGGCAGCGCCACATCGAAATCGGCCTCGTCGGGCTCTCCGTGGAGCTGTCCGATCAGCGCCCGGCGCACCAGCCGCTCGACCCCGTTCCCCACCCAATTGCGCACGGCCGCCTCGCCGCGGGGCGGGCGTCCGAGCCGGTCCATCATGGCGTCCACACAAAAGGCGAGATCCGGGACGCTGTCGACCAGCGTGCCGTCAACATCGATCAAGACCATCTTTGGTCGCAGCATGCAGTGACAGCTCCCGGACTCATCCGCAGAAAACATTGAAACGGACGCGGGTCAGCGCCCGACGCCGGCCATGGCCTCGCGCATCTGCCGGATGATGCTGTCGTAACGGTGCGGGTCCTCGTCACGGCCTTTGCTGAAAATGCCGGAGCCGGCAACGAAGGTGTCGGCGCCCGCCGCCTTGATTTCGGCGATATTCTCCGCCTTCACACCGCCGTCGATCTCCAAGCGGATAGCCAAGCCGGACGCATCGATCATCGTGCGCGCCTGGCGCAGCTTCTCCATGGTCGCAGGGATGAAGCTCTGCCCACCGAAACCGGGGTTGACCGACATCAGGAGGATCATGTCGACCTTGTCCATCACATACTCCAGGTGGCTCAGCGGCGTAGCCGGGTTGAAGACCAGTCCCGACTTGCAGCCCTCGTTGCGGATCAGCTGGAGGGTGCGGTCGATATGCTCGCTCGCCTCCGGATGGAAGGTGATGAAGGTCGCCCCCGCAGCCGCAAAGTCCGGAACGATCCGGTCGACCGGCTTGACCATGAGATGGACGTCGATCGGCGCGGTCACCCCGTGCTTGCGCAGCGCCTCACAGACCAGCGGACCGATGGTCAGGTTCGGCACATAGTGGTTGTCCATGACATCGAAGTGGACGATGTCGGCCCCCGCGGCCAGGACATTGTCGACCTCTTCGCCGAGCCGGGCAAAATCCGCCGACAGGATTGAAGGTGCGATCAGATCAGGCGCCATGCTGTTGCCCCCGCGATCTCGCTCGCCGGGGCAAACGCCCCTCGGTCGGGATCGGATTGAGATGTTTGAAGCATCCAACTCTAACCGAAGCGGACGGGTTTTTCACTCGGCGGACAACCGGGACTCGCGCCGCCGGCCTGACGGTCACGGACTCCTTGAGGGCGATCTCGCGAGCGGAGTCCGGTGCCACAAGCGCGACGACCGCCATGCGGACGCGTCGCGGAGCTCAGCACGCCGCGCGCGCCTGCGTAATGGTCTCGTACGCCCGGCGGATCTCCTGCGTCTTCAGCGAGGCCATCCGCAAAGCCTCTTCGGGCAGTCCCCGCGACATCAGCTTGTCCGGGTGGTGCTGGCTCATGAGACGTCGATAGGCCTTCTTGATCTCGGCGTCGCTGGCCTTCGGACCAACCCCCAGGGTCGCATAGGCACCGGCGAGCGGTGCGTGCCTCGGTGACGGGCGGCGGCCCGCGCCCCCGGGCGCACCAGCATGCAGGCGCTGCTGGAGCAGCAAGAGGTTCTCGAGGTTCCGGTAGGCGAAGGCCGACACATGTAGCCCGGCCCGAATCGCCTCCAAAACCCGCCGCTGAGCCCGTGTCGGGGAACCGTCGGCATAGGCGGTCAGCAGCTGGACCTCGAGAAAGAGGTGGATCAGCGCGCCTTGCCCCCTGCAGACCTGGCGCAGTGCCTCGAGGCCCGCGTTCAGATCGAAATCGGCTGACTTGCCCCGGTTGAACTGCTCGATGGCCTCACGCCGCTGGACCTGCGTCAGGGACATCCGGTCCATCACGGAGCGCGCAAAGGCGATCTCGCTCTCGCTGACACGGCCGTCGGCCTTGGCCAGATGGCCCATCACCGCAAAGGTCGTTTCGAAGAAGCGCGACTGGATGCGCGCGCGTTGAGGACCCGTGACGGCGGCACGTCGGGCGCCCGCGATCAGACCGCGATCGACGCCCTGGCCGAGCGCCGCGCCGAGCACGGCTCCGACCGGGCCGCCGACGACCAGACCGACGGCACCGCCGACGGCTGTCCCCACCCAGCGCATGATCAGGACTCCGTCACTTGCCTTTCAGATATTGCTCATCGCTGAAGGAGTAGACCCACTGCGGCTTGAACGCGACCAGCACGGCCAGGATCCACCCGTTGAGGAAGGCCTCCGGCATGAACATCAGGGGGAAGAAGGGTAGCACCGTTTCACGGAGATCCGCGAAACTGTAGGCCCCGCTGGCGATCAGCAGCCAGGCCGCCAGGTAGCCAGTGACCACCCCCACGGCACCTGCGGTCAGGAATCCGTTGACCAGCACATAGACGAAGAAGTGCTTGGGCAGATACCAGCGGATCAGGATCAGGAGCACCTGGGTGAGCGTCGCCGGGACCACACCCGTCAGAAAGGCATTGAGTGCGAACCCCTCCCATCCGATGCCTGCATTCAGTGTCACACCGAGCAGCACCAGGGCGGCCCCGATCACCGCGAGCGACCAGCCGAACATCAGGGTCATGGCCGTGACCCCGAGCAGGTGGAACGCCAGCCCCGGCTGCACCTGAGCGTCCATATGCCAGAGCACGAGCAGGGCGACTGTCGCACCGAGAAAGACATGCACCTGCTCGGGGTCACGGAACTTGCGCCAGGGCGTCAGCCTGAACGCCAGCAGCAGGATCAGGGCAAAGAGCAGATTGACGACCCAGAGCAAGGCCGGGGTGAATAGCGCGCCATCGATCGTCATATGGAGTCCTCGGGGCGACCCGACATCAAGTAAAGCCTATACCCAATCACGGATGGATTTTCCCCCGCCATGCGCGCCTGCCGCACCCGCTAGCGGCGTTGCGACTCCTCGCATCAGCGCCCGCTGCTCCTCACCGTCGGGCCTTGTTTTCGGGCACGAGCGGCGCACCTCGCTGACGGGAAACCCATGTGCGCCGGGTATAATACGAGCAGATTAGGTGGTTTCCGGCGTCGATCAAGCGCGCCCTTGACCCGCTTCAGCACAGACATGAGGGGATGATGCAACAAAGATCACTCGGCCGCACCGGCATCCGTGTCAGCGCGCTCTGCCTCGGGACCATGACGTTCGGCGAGCAGAACACCGAGTCCGACGCCCACGCGCAGTTGGACCGGGCGATGGCCGCGGGGATTAACTTCATCGACACGGCCGAGCTGTATCCGGTTCCGCCGCGGGCGGAGACCATGGGCCGCACCGAAGAACACATCGGGACCTGGCTCAAGACGCGCGGCGGCCGGGATCGGATCGTCCTGGCCAGCAAGGTCGCGGGGCCGGCTGCCTGGCTTCCCTACATCCGCGGCGGCAAGGCGCGGCTGGACCGAACGAACATCCAGGCTGCGCTGGACGCCAGCCTGCGCCGGCTGCAGACGGAATGGATCGATCTCTATCAGTTGCACTGGCCGGATCGCGAGACCAACTTCTTCGGCAGACTGGGCTACACACCGGTCGAGGACGATCAAAGCGTGCCCCTGCTGGAGACCCTCGAGGTGCTTGCCGATCTGGTGCGCGCCGGCAAGATCCGCCACATCGGGGTCTCCAACGAGACCCCGTGGGGACTGATGCGCTTTCTCGCCCTCTCCGAGCAGATGGGTCTGCCGCGCATGGTCAGCATCCAGAACCCGTACAACCTCCTGAACCGGACCTTCGAGATCGGCCTCGCCGAGGTCTCGATTCGCGAGGCCTGCGGGCTGCTGGCCTACTCGCCCCTCGCTTTCGGCGTGCTGTCGGGCAAATATCTCAACGGGCAGCGCCCGGCAGGGGCGCGCGTGAGCCTGTTCGAGCGCTTCAACCGCTACTCCAACCCGGAGGCCGAGCGCGCCACAGCCGAGTACGTCGCGCTCGCCCGTCGCCATGGCCTGGACCCGTCGCAGATGGCCCTGGCCTGGGTCACGAGCCGCCCTTTCACCACCTCCAACATCATCGGGGCGACCACGCTGGCGCAGTTGGAGATCGACCTGGCCAGCATCGACCTGACGCTGTCCGAGGAGCTGATCGCGGGGATCGAGGCAATCCATACGCGGCAGCCGAACCCCGCTCCCTAG